>CACWKM010000106.1 GCA_902761475.1 uncultured Bacteroidales bacterium | reverse complement strand
ACGCCAGCCCGCACAGCCCAGCAACCCGTTTGTGCACGAGGAGTATGACGACATCGACCCGCAACTCAACTTGCACTACACCTTCGACAACTACTGCGACAGCCCCTGCAACAAACTGGCAGTGACCATTGGCAAGGCCATCGCCGACCACCCTGAGGTGAAGACCTACAACCCGCTCTTCGTGTTCGGCTCCACCGGTGTGGGAAAAACCCACCTGCTGCAGGCCATAGGCATCAGGATGAAGGAACAGAACCCACGCGCACGCGTACTTTATTTAACTGCGCGCGTGTTTGAGAACCAGTATTCCACCGCGGTGAGGCAAAACAAGGTGCCCGACTTCATCAATTTCTACCAGAGCATCGACGTGCTGCTGCTCGACGACATTCAAGACTTCGCCGGCAAGGTGGGCACGCAGAACACCTTCTTCCACATCTTTAACCACCTGCACCAGCACCAGCGTCAACTCGTGATGTCGAGCGACTGCCGCCCCAGCGACATGGACGGCATGATACCGCGTCTCATCTCGAGGTTCAAATGGGGCATGACGGTGGAACTGGAGAAGCCCGACTACGACCTGCGCATGAGCGTGCTGCGCATGCGTGCCGCACAAGACGGCCTTACCATCTCGCCCGAGGTGCTCGACTTCATCGCGTCGCACGTCACCGACAGCATTCGCGAACTCGAGGGCATCGTAGTCTCCCTGCTCGCCCACGCCACCATGCTCAACCGCGACATCACCATCGACCTGGCACGTACAGTGATTGGCAACGCAGTGAAAATCAACAAGCGGCAGGTGACCTTTGAAATCATTGCCGAGACCGTGGCAGCACATTACAACCTCGACACCGACGACCTGTACGGCAAATCGCGCAAGCGCGAAATCTCCGACGCACGCCAGTTGCTCATGTTCCTTGCCAAACGCGACGCGCAATTGTCGTCGACCAACATCGGGCTGCGCCTGGCAAGAAATCATGCCACCGTGCTACACGCCTGCAAACAAATCGAGCAACGGCTCACCATCGAGAAAGAGTTGCAAGCCGACCTGGCAACCATAGAAAAAGCCCTCAAAGAGGCCTAACGGCATCGCTTGAGGGCTTTTTCATTTTTGATTTGAGGGAAGAACTCAATTGATGATGATTTTCTTTCCGTTGCTTATGTAAATACCTCTGGAGAGTGGCTGTTTGCAAAGACGTCCCTGCAACTTAACACCCATCGTCCGCAAGGCATCGAGCGTCTTGTCGGCATGTGCCTCGTCGAGTTTGATGATGGCTTTCAGCGTGTCTGCCGATGTCGCAGCGACAGTTCTTGTCCGCTTTGCTGCCTGATGCCTTTCCACCTGCATCAGGGCATCAAGCGTCAGTTTATTGCTCGTCTGTGCCACCATAAAGGCTGAAACACAGATGAGCAGCGCATTTAATATCAGTCGTCTATTCATAATAAATAGATAATTATGTGATTTGTTTAATCTTGAAATTCGAGCGCATCTTCTATTAAACCGTGGCCGAAAGTGACTCAATTCATTGCGTTCGTGGCAAGCCGCTAAATCTCGGCGGCCTTGAGTTTCTCGGCATTCTCGGCGACGATGAGGTGGTCGATACAATCCTGAATGTCGCCATCCATAAACGCCGGCAAGTTGTAAATCGTGTAACCGATGCGATGGTCGGTGATGCGCCCCTGCGGATAGTTGTAGGTGCGTATCTTTGCCGAGCGGTCGCCGGTGGACACCAGCGTGCGGCGGCGACTGGCGATGTCGTCGACATACTTCTGGTGCTCGTGGTCGTAGATGAATGTGCGCAGGCGCGCAAGCGCACGCTCCTTGTTCTTGGGCTGGTCGCGCGTCTCGGTGCACTCGATGAGGATTTCCTGCTGCTCGCCCGTGACGGGATTCACCCACATGTAGCGCAGGCGCACGCCCGAATTCACCTTGTTCACGTTCTGGCCTCCGGCACCGCTGCTGCGGAAGGTGTCCCACTTGATTTCGCCCTCGTTGATTTGCACGTCGAAGGGCTCGGCCTCGGGCAGCACGGCGACCGAAGCCGCCGAAGTGTGCACGCGTCCCTGGGTCTCGGTGGCGGGCACGCGCTGCACGCGGTGAACGCCCGACTCATACTTGAGCGTGCCATACACGTTGTCGCCGGTCACGCTCATGATGATTTCCTTGTAGCCTCCCGCGGCACCCTCGCTGGCGCTCGACACCTGCACGTTCCACCCCTTGGTCTCGCAATAGCGCGTGTACATGCGTGCCAGGTCGCCGGCAAACAAGGCGGCCTCGTCGCCACCAGTGCCGCCGCGAATCTCCAGCACCACGTTCTTGCTGTCCTCGGGGTCCTCGGGGATGAGCAACAGTTTGATTTCTTCCTCCATGCGTGGCAAAGCCGCAGCCAGAGTGTCCACCTCCTCGCGAGCCATGGCACGCAACTCGGCATCGTCCTCGCTCTCAAGCAACTGGCGAGCCTGGTCGATGTCGGTGAGCGCACGACGATAACTACGCGCCGAGGCCAGCAAGCGCTCCAAGTGGCGATACTCCTTGGCGAGTTTCACATAGCGCTGTTGGTCGGCTATCACCGAGGGGTCGGTGATGAGCGTGCCTATTTCTTCAAAGCGGGCATCGATGCCCTCAAGACGGGAGAGAAGGGTGTTCATTGTAGATACTTCGGTATTTTACTCGTGGTGATATGGTTCGTGATTGAGGATGGTGAATGCGCGGTAGAGTTGCTCGACGACGATGAGCCGGACCATCTCGTGCGAGAAGGTGAGGCGACTCATGGAGAGTTTGTCGTCGGCGCGGTCATAGACCTCCTGCGAAAAGCCATAGGGGCCTCCCACCACCATCACCACCCGTTTCACTCCGCTGGAGAGGCGCCGCTGCACATAGTCGGCGAGTTGCATCGAGGTGAACTCGCGGCCGTGCTCGTCGAGCAGCACCACATAGTCGCTGCGCTCCACGGCGGCAAGGATGGCGCGGCCCTCGGCCTGTTTCTGTTGCGACTGGCTCAGGTTGCGTGTGTTGCGGGCGTCGCTCACACACACCATCTCAAAGTTCACATAGTGCGACAAGCGGCGCACATATTCGTCGATGCCCTGACCCAGATAGCCACTGGTCGTCTTTCCCACTACAAGGAGCGTGATTTTCATGACACTTGCAGCATTTGTTCTACGGTGAACCCTGTGATGCTGTCAATCACCAAGTGGGCATAAGGCTCCACCTCATGTCGCGGCAACGTGGTGGCCAGGGCGATGACATGCGCCCCCGAGGCCTGCGCCGCACGCAGTCCGTTGAGGCTGTCTTCCAGCACATAGCACTGCGTGATGTCGCGCTGCAGCATCTTCGCCCCAAGCAAGAAGCACTCTGGCTCCGGCTTGGCGTGAACCACCATGTCGCCGGTAACCACAGCGGCGAAGTGAGCGCGAAAGTCGGGATACTGGCGATAGAGTGCCTGCATCTTGCGCTCGTCGCTGCTGGTGACCACGCAGCACGGAATGTCGGCGGCCTCGAGTTGCTCGACAAACGCCATCGCGCCGTCGAAAAAGCGATATTCCATGTCGCGCTGGAACTCGTTGAGCGACTCCTCCACCTGGCGCTGCAACTCAGCGCCGGGAAAATAGGTGGTGAGAATTTCGTGCAGGTTGCAGCCCTTGATGATTTGGCAAAAGCCTGGCACACCAGTGGGGTAACGGCGGTCAATTTCGCCCCAAAACTCCGTGTAGGTGCCCTCGCTGTCGAGCAGCACGCCGTCAAGGTCAAACAATACGCCTCGTTTGTTCATGTAGATAGAGTGTGATGATGAATGTGGGTGCAAAATTACTCATTTCGCCCCACACCTGCAAACTCGCCGACTACCCCATAGCAAAATGCTCAAGAAATGGCCCCGAAATCACAAAAAAACCAAAATCAGTAGAGTAACTACAATTTTTAGAAAAGTTTTTTGTAAATTTGCAGCAATTTTGAAAAATGTTACAAAGATGGCCTGTGCCATAACTGGGCAATGCACCAGAAAGACACACCCTCAGGCATCAGCGTTGCAAATTTCTTTAAAAACTATCTATATTTTTTTTAAACTACAATTTACAATGAGAAAAGCACTTCTTTTATTGGCAACCATGTTGCCCTTACTTGTAGCCGCCCAGGGGTGGCCCGCAAGTTACGGCGGTGTGGTGCTTGTTGTAGACAATGACACCCAGAAGAACGATGTCATCAACAATGCTGCCACTTACACAGAGTGGTTTGACCTTATTTTCTTGGGCAACGGCCAGACCGTGACAAGCGAAAACATCAACACGTTTGCCGCTGCAAAGACTGGTTTCATTGCTTACTTCCAAGACCTCAACCAAGCCACGGCCAAGAGTTATCTCGATGCTGGTTATTGGGGCTATCGCTATCGCACAAGTGGCGCTTCCAAGGCGAACGCCGAGACCACGCGCGACATCAACGCTGCGCTCAACGCCACATTTGTCGTGGGCGACATGTATGGCAACAGCACCAATACGAATGTCCTCCAGCAGTGGCTCAAGTTCAACTACAAGGATGGCAACTACCAAAGTGCGATCTGCGACAATAGCTTGAGCGTCCAAATGAGGGACAATAACGATAACGGTGAGGCGTGGAACGACCAAGGTCTGCACTCCGATTACATTGCCAAGCACTACTGTCTTAACTATGTGGATGGTGCTACCACCGACATCGCGAAGAAACGCTCGATGTATGCTTTTATCCTCACCCGTCCCGGTACGCCTATCGTTTTCTATGGGGATTGGAACAACAATGGTGATTTCTTGGAGAGCATGATTGCCGTGCGCCATGCGGTGGGTATTAACAACCAGGCTGCAATTCAAGGTTCAACGGGTCATGCCTCAGGCAAGTACTACTACACCGTGTACGGCACTAAGGGTAGTGTACTCGTGCGTTTGGGTAAAGATTACGTTAACCAATCTACCCCGAGCGGATATACTGAGGTGTGGAAGGATGATATTGACGGAAACAATCCTCGCTTCAGCGTTTACATCAGCGACAACGTGGTGGACGATTATAATGCTATGCTTACTAACTCGGCTAATGTGCGAGGCGGTGATAGCGAGCCTATCGGATTCCCCATCATTGACAAGGCAAGCGGTCACTATACCAACAGCGTGAGCGTGAACATCAAGCCGAATAACAACCGCACTACGCTGGTGTTCACCACCGATGGCACCATGCCTACGTATCTGAGCGAGAAAGTTTCCGATGCCACCAATGGTCGCACGCTGACTCTGACCAAGACCACCACTCTTAAAGTGGGTGTGATCGAAACCGACGGCAAGACGGTAAATATCAGTAATACCGTTGTGCGCCAGTATGTAGTCGATGCCCAGTCCAACAGCTCCATTACCATCTACGCAAAGCGTGGTGACCAAAGCACCGCTGCACCCTACATCTACGTTGAGGGGGTGACCAATAGCGACGTGCAGATGACCAACAAGCGCAGCATCGGCGGCATCGAATGGTTCTACTACACCATCAGCGATTCGGGCACCAAGCGCTTCATCCTCAAGGAGAGCCAAAATGGCAAAGAGACTCCGTGGCTCACTGCCGACCGCGATGCATTCTACACGTTCTGTGACCATCCCCAGAGCGGACAAGGTGGCTTGAAGTCTTATGCAAGTGGCGTTGCTTGTTATGCATTCAATGAGACCAACACCTACATGGTGGACTACTACGACCCCAAGGTGTCGATCGACAAGGCATCGGGCGACTATAAGAACTGGGTGCAACCCACCGTGAGCGCAACCTACAAGGACGCCACTATCGTCTATACCACCGACGACAGCGAGCCAACGGCAGACAACGGCACGCGGGTCATTGGCCCCAAGAAGATTATTGACAACGTGTTCAAGTATGATGGCGTGGACAAGAGTGTGACACTGCGCGCCGGTGTGCTCTACAACGGCCAGGTCATCAACCTCGTGGCACGCACCTATCACATCAAGGCACCCGACGCCAGCACCTATATCCCCACCGATGGCACAAAGATATTTGTGAAATACGATGGTTCGCCTCTCTACATTTGGCATTGGAAAGCCGGTAGTGACGGTTCGCTCGCAACAGTGACAACCACGATGAATGTCAAGGGAATTAATTGGTTCTATTATGAGATGCCCGAGGGCGAAAACTGCATCATTTTGCGCCCCAATGGCGGCGATAATTGGAGCGGTCAAAGCGGCAACATTGAGAACCT
>CACWKM010000105.1 GCA_902761475.1 uncultured Bacteroidales bacterium | reverse complement strand
CTTCTTATGCTCATGATATCATCTCCTTGTTCATTGATGCAGGAAACCTCTCCCAAGCCCCTGCACCTATGCCGATATCAGTCAATAAGTTGCATACTTTTATGCAACTAAAACGTGAAACATCATCACACCCGCGACAACAACGCTTCGATATCTCCGATCCTTTTGCCTCCCCTTTGCACCGAATCCATGCGCCATTGGTTTCATCTGTGTTCTGTTCGTAACCATCAAGTATCTTTTTGTATTATATTTCGGTCTATTATGATCGGGCATAAAAACTATGTGTGGATCCTGTTTTGGGGAGATATTCACTTTAGATCGCAAATGAGTGCTTCTCATAACAACACCGCGAATATTGACAGAAAAACAATCGATTGTACTTTGTGACAAGGTATGAAAAAGATCTCTTTGGGGTGTACTTTGTACTTGACAAACGATCAAAACGCTTTTATGATAATCAGTAATAGATGCAGAAAGCAGTGATAAAAATGCAAAAAATACTGGTACTCGATTTCGGCGGTCAGTACAATCAACTGATCGCGCGGCGTGTTCGTGAGCAGAATATATATGCCGAGATCAAGCCGTACAATAAAGCCACGGTCGATCATATCAAGGCAGAGGGCTACAGCGGCATCATCTTTACGGGCGGTCCCAACAGCGTGTCCGACCCCGCCTCGCCCCACTTTGATCCCGCCATCCTTGACGCCGGCATCCCGATCCTCGGCATCTGCTACGGCTGTCAGCTGATGGCTTACATGGCGGGCGGCATGGTCGAGGGCGCCGAGGGCAGCAGCGAATACGGCAAGATCGAGGTCTACGCGCGCAACAGTATCCTTTTCAACGATGTTCCATCCAAAAGCGTCTGCTGGATGAGTCATCACGACTACATTCCTCACCCGCCGAAGGGCTTTTCCACCATCGCCGTCACCGACAAATGTCCCACCGCCGCGATGTGCTTCGACCGCGCCCCATCGTGGCGTGCCGTGGCGTTGATGGTGGTGGTGTGCCTCGTCTCCATTCCGGCTATGAATGCCATTGTGAAATGGAATGATGGCCTTCACCTGCCTCAGTTCCTGTCTGGCGTTGAGCAGGCACTCCGCACCATGGAAGATGCTGCTGCCGCCATGACCGAGAAGTTGCTCGCTGTCGGCACCGTGCCCATGCTGCTGTTCTCGCTGCTGGTGGTCGCCTTCATGGCAGGCCTGAGCGAGGAGATGCTGTTTCGCGGCTCGTTGCTGCGCATTTGGCAGTTGGGCGAGCGCACCAATGTGCATGTGGTGATATGGATGGTGGCGATTCTCTTCAGCGCTGTGCACATGCAGTTTTTCGGCTTTGTGCCGCGCATGCTCCTGGGGGCCTATTTGGGCTATTTGCTGCTGTGGACGCGTTCGCTGTGGGTGCCCATTTTTGCCCACACGCTGAACAATGGCATGGTGGTCGTGGCCAATTTCCTCGCTGCGCGTGGCGTGATTGACGAGGAGGCGTTCGACGCCTTTGGCGTGCCGGCGGCCGGCCAGTTCCCCTGGCTTGCCTTGCTCAGTGCCCTGCTCACCCTCGCGCTCCTGTGCATGGCTCCTCGCATTCTGAAGCCTGCAAAAAACCACTATTCCGCCGAGGAGTAGCAAATATTTTTGAGCGAAAACGTGGCAGAGTGTAAAATAAATCGTTATCTTTGCAAATTGCAAGTAAAATAAGAACTCTAAATATGTTTTGACCTATGATGAAGAAATTTTTGCTCGTTGTGTGTGGCTCCTTTGTGGGCGTGACACTGGCACTTATCGTGTTCACTATTAGTTCAATCGTGGGCACTATTGCTTTGATGAGCATGGGTGATAAGGGCTCGAAGTCTGTTTCGGTATCGAAGAATTCTATTCTGCACCTCGACCTCACTGGTACGCTCGAAGAGCGCGATGGTGGTGCCGAGATGGACATGATGACCATGATGCAGGGTGGTGAACTTCCCAAGACCTATAGTTTGGCGATGCTTCAGTCGGCCTTGAAGGAGGCTGCCGCCAACGACAACATCAAGGGCTTGCTCATTGACTGCAACGGCTTGATGTCGGCCCCTGCATCGCGTGAGGTTTTGCGTCGCGAACTGCAAGCGTTCAAGAATTCGGGCAAGTTTATCTATGCCTATGGCCAAGAAGGTATCTCACAGGGCGACTACTACCTGGTGAGTCTTGCCGACAGCATCTTCTTGAATCCGCAAGGTGCCATCGATGTGCATGGATTGGGTGCTGTGTTGCCTTATTACAAGCGTGCGCTCGACAAGTTGGGCGTGAAGGTGCAGGTGTTGCGTGTGGGTACGTTTAAGAGCGCTGTGGAGCCTTATATGCTCGATAGCATCAGCCCCGCCAACCGTTTGCAGACCGAGCACTATTTGGGTGCCATCTGGGGCGAGATGCGCGATAGCATCGCAAAATCGCGTCACATCGGTTCCGACGAACTCAACGAGATTGCTAACGGCTTAGTGGCAACCTACTCGGCCGACTCGCTGATGACTTTGCACTTCGTGGACAAGTTGTGCCATCGCGAGGACCTCATCAACAGCCTTAAGGCCCAGTTGGGTGTGAAGAAAAAAGACGACCTGTCGCTGGTGGAGCCTGAGGAGATTGCCAAGCCGCAAGACGAGACGGCCAGTGGCGACCACATCGCCGTGCTCTATGCCGTGGGCGAGATTCTTGACGGAGATGGCAACGCTAATCAGGATATCTATAGTGAACCCATGGTTGCTCAAATCCAGAAGTTGCGCGACGACGAGAACGTCAAGGGCATGGTGCTTCGTGTGAACTCGCCGGGCGGCAGCGCCTTTGCCAGCGAGGAGATATGGCACGCCTTGGAGGAGTTCAAGGCTGCCGGCAAGCCATTGGCCGTGTCGATGGGCGACTATGCCGCATCGGGTGGCTATTACATCTCGAGTGGCGCCGACCGTATCTTCGCCGAGCGCACTACCATCACTGGTAGTATCGGCATCTTCGGTATGATTCCCTCGCTTGAGGATGTGGTGACCGACAAGGTGGGCGTGACGCTCTCGAGCGTGAAGACCAACACCAATGCCGACTTCGGAACAATCATGAAGTCGCTCACTCCCGCGCAGACGGCATCGTTGCAAAACATGGTTAACCGTGGCTACGAGTTGTTCACGAGCCGTTGCGCTCAGGGCCGCCATGTGAGCCAGGATTCTATCAAGACCATCGCCGAGGGTCGCGTGTGGGACGGTATCACCGCCAAGCAGATTGGCCTGGTCGACGAGTTCGGCGGCCTCGCCGCAGCCACCAAGTGGGTGGCCAAGAAGGCCGGGTTGAAGGAGGACTGCGCTACGCAGAACTATCCTTCTATCGAGACCGACTGGCGCACGATGTTGCGCACCGCCATGCAGGCCAGTTATGAGGCAAGAATGCGCAAGGAGTTCGGTGTGCTCTACGACTACCATTGCGAACTCACCCGCATCTTGCAACGCAGCCACATGCTGTGCCTGATGCCCGAGGTGGAAATTAACTAACGAAACGCCGAGTGAGTGTGAGGTGAGGCTCCTTTGTAGTGCCACATTCCGTTACCATCTATGGCATTTGACCTGTCGAAGATATTAACCAAGCAGCGCCGCCGGTCCATCCTGACCGCCATATTGACACCGTTCTCGTGGATATATGGCGCGGTGGTGTGGTGCCGCAATGCGTTGTTCGACATTGGCCTGTTCCGCCAGGAGAGTTTCGACGTGCCCGTGGTGAGTGTGGGTAACATCACCATGGGTGGCACGGGCAAGACTCCCCATGTGGAATATATCGTCGAGGCTTTGTGCCGGCGCTACAACATCGCCGTGCTGAGCCGCGGCTACAAGCGTGCCACAAGTGGTTTCATCCTGGCCACCGACAGCCTCACCCCGCGCGACTTGGGTGATGAGCCCTATCAGATTTATCAAAAATTCAATGGCGTCATCACGCTGGCCGTGTGCGAGAGTAGGCGCAAGGGCATCAAGGAATTGTTGCGCATCAACCCCGACATCTCTCTCATTGTCCTCGACGATGCCTTCCAGCACCGCTGGATTAAGCCTAAGGTGAATATCGTGCTGGTGGACTACAATCATCCGCCGTTCAACGACAAGTTGTTGCCGCTGGGCACCTTGCGTGAGCCGGCTCATCGGCTCATCAAGGCCGACATGGTGGTGGTGACCAAGTGTCCCACCGACATCACGCCCATCGCCATTCGCACGATGAAGCAAAACCTTGACTTGTTTCCGTCCACCGAGTTGTTCTTCAGCAACATCCGCTATGGCGACCCGGTGCCGGTGTTTCCGGTGCCCAATCCTGAGTTGTCGCGCTTGTCGTGGCTCTTGTCCACCGACACCGTGCTGTGTGTCACGGGCATAGCCAATCCGCGGCCCCTGGTGCGCTATTTGCGCCAGTTTGCCGCCACAGTGAAGGTGATGCACTACGACGACCACCACTACTTCACCCGCAACGACTTTAACGACATATTCTCTATCTTTGACCAACTCGAGGGCAAACGCAAGTTTATCCTCACCACCGAGAAAGATGCGGTGCGCATCGTAAGCAATGCCTACTTCCCGCCCACCAAGCGCGACTGTATTTACTATGTCCCCATACGGGTGGGATTTTTGGAGCAAGATGGCCCCGATTTCGTGACGGTGCTCACGCGGCGCATCGACGAGCGTGACGACACTGAGTTGCCCGATGTGGGTCATTTGTGATTTTGGAGAGTTTGAGATGTGCATGCGCCGCATGCCGGCAGTAAGAACGTTTGAATTATGTCCTACCACTTGCCGCTTGATTTTTTGAGATTAAACAATTTTTCTTCCGTTTCAGTGTGTTAAGGCAAGTGTGTTCTCTACGCCGTGCAAGAGAAGCATGCACATCTTTTTTTGTGCAGAAAAACATTTAAGAAACAAGATATTAGCAAGATTATGAGCGAAACAGAAATATCCACGTTGGGCGAATTTGGTCTCATCGACCGCTTGACTCGCGACTTCACGCCTTCCCAGCCATCGACGGTGGTAGGCGTGGGCGACGATTGTGCCGTGTTGCGCCACAGCGATATGGAAACCCTCGTCACTACCGACCTGTTGCTTGAGGGCATTCATTTTGACCTCACTTACACGCCTTTGCGCCATTTGGGCTACAAGGCGATTGTGGTGAACCTGAGCGATGTGGTGGCCATGAATGGCACGCCGCGCCAAGTCACCGTGTCGGTGGGCGTGAGCAAGCGTTTCACGGTGGAGCATCTCGATGAGTTGTATGCAGGCATCAGGCTGGCGTGCAAGCACTACGACGTGGACTTGGTGGGCGGTGACACGAGCGCCTCGGTGACGGGCCTCATCATCAGCGTCACTTGCGTGGGCGACGCTCCACGCGGCACCGTGGTGCGCCGCAATGGTGCGCGCGACACCGACCTCATTTGCGTGAGCGGTGACCTGGGAGCGGCCTACATGGGACTCCAACTGCTGGAGCGCGAGCGCAAGGTGGCAGCCGAGGTCCAGGACGAGCAGTTTGAGCCTGATTTCGCCGGAAAGGAGTATATCATTGAGCGGCAACTAAAACCCGAGGCGCGCATCGACGTGCTCGACGAGTTGAGGCAGGTGGGCATCACGCCCACGGCGATGATTGACGTGAGCGACGGGCTTTCCAGCGAGTTGCTCCACATCTGCAAAGCCAGTGGGGTGGGGTGCCGCGTCTATGAAGACCGCATCCCCATCGACTACCAGACCGCCCTCATGGCCGAGGAGTTGAACATGAACCTTGTCACGGCAGCCATGAATGGTGGCGAGGACTATGAACTATTGTTCACGGTGCCACTGGTGCAGCATGAACTCGTGCAGCAACTCAAGACTGCCCGCTTGATAGGACGTATCACAAAGCCTGAACTCGGTGCAGTGCTCGAGACGCGCGATGGCAACGAAATATCCATCAAGGCGCAGGGCTGGAACGCCTTTACTGCCGGCAACATGTCCAACTGAGGACCTTGAGCACTGTCCGCAATAACGCCCTCATGGACAGACGTTTTTAGCGACGAGCGGTTCTGGACGTGCCACGGCACGTCCCTACAGTTATCGGCAGGGACTGCGCCGATGCGCCGCATGTGGCAAAACACAAAAACAAGAGGATGCGTCAGCATTTTGACACATCCTCTTGTTTTTGTGGGTTGTGACGGATTCGAACCGCCGACCCTCTGCTTGTAAGGCAGATGCTCTGAACCAACTGAGCTAACAACCCAAAGCGCCTTCATTCGAAAAGCGGTGCAA
>CACWKM010000104.1 GCA_902761475.1 uncultured Bacteroidales bacterium | reverse complement strand
TACGGTCCCACCGAGACCACCATCCTTACCACCGTCTATCATGTGGACCACTACGAGTATGACATCCCCATTGGCCGCCCGGTTGACAATATGCGCTTGTATATTGTCGATGCTCGTGGCCGTCGTCAGCCCGTGGGCTCAGTGGGCGAATTGTGGATTTCGGGACCACAGGTGAGCCGCGGCTACCTGAACCGCCCCGACAAGACTGCCGAAGTTTACATCGACAATCCCTTTGACGACAGCCCCACCCATCGCCGCATCTACCGCTCGGGCGACATCGTGCGCTACTTGCCCAGCGGCGACATCCAGTTTGTGGGCCGTCGCGACGGACAAGTCAAGATACGCGGTTTCCGCATCGAACTGAAAGAGGTGGAGAGCGTCATTCGCCAGTTCCCGGGCGTGATCGACGCCACGGTGCAAGCCTTCGACTACGAGGCCGGCGGAAAATTCATCGCTGCCTATGTGGTCTACAACGGCACCCTCGACGTAGATGCCCTTAACGAGTTTATTCTCGACCAAAAGCCCCCCTACATGGTGCCCGCAGTGACCATGCAGATTGATCGCATTCCGCTCAACCAAAACCAGAAGGTGAACCGCCGCGCGCTGCCGCAGCCCGAGAAGAAAGCCGCCGAGTCAACACAGCAGGTGGCAGCACCCCTGAATGTGCTCGAGCAAGAACTCCACGACATCGTGGCCGATGTCATCAAGAACGACGACTTCGACATCGTCACCACGCTCGGCTTGGCAGGCCTCACTTCCATCACCGCCATCAAGTTGGCCACCATGGTATTCAAACGCTATGGTGTGACGCTCGACTCCAAGACCCTGGTCAAGACCGCCACCGTGCAGAGCATCGAGAACGAGATTCTCACCCACTTGCTCGGCCAAGATGCCTCGGCCGCCATGGCGACACCTGCCGCTACGGCCCAGAAATATACCGACGCCGAACTCACCTATGCACAGACGGGCGTGTACTTCGAGTGCCTGAAGAATCCGGCATCAACGGTGTATAACATTCCTTATATGCTCACCTACCCGCAAAGCGTTTCGGCCCAGGCACTGCAACGTGCCGTGCACGACGTGCTCTCGGCCCACCCCGAGTTCGGCGTTCACTTCGACACCAAGGGCGATGCCATCGTTCAGTCGATTGCCGATGCCCCGGCGGTAGAGGTGTCGCTCAAGTCGATGAGCGACGACGAACTGCTCACCTACAAACACGACTTTGTGCGGCCGTTCAACCTGTCCAAGGCACCGCTCTATCGTGCCGAGGTGGTAGAAACGCCCGCTGGCGTGCATCTGCTGCTCGATGTCCACCATCTGCTGTTCGACGGCGGCTCCATGGATATCATCATGCGACAAATAAGCAGTGCGCTCGAAGGCCAGCAACCTGAGGTTGAGCAATATGACTATCTCCAGTTCTCTCACGACCAGCAACTTGCCGAGCAAAGCGAGGCCTTTGCGCAAGCCAAGAAGTTCTTTGACGAGCGCCTGAGTGCTTGCGAGGGCGCCAGCGAAATCGCTGCTGACTTGCGCGCTACCGACCAACCCGGCATGCTGGGTGAGGTGGTGGTGCCCGTCGAGGGCAAGGCTGTGGCCAGTTATGCCCAGCAGCACGGCGTCACACCGGCTCACGTCTATCTGGCCGCCACGGCCTATGTGGTGAGCCGCTACACGGCAAGCCGCGACGTGTATCTGTGCACCGTGAGCAGCGGACGCAGCAACGTGCGCATCGCCGACACTGTGGGTATGTTCGTCAACACGCTGGCCATTGGTCTCAACGTGCCCGATGCCACTGTCGAAGATTTCATCAAGCAGACAAGCGAAACCTTCGACCAAACGCTTCGTCACGAAGACTACCCCCTGGCTCGCATCGCAGCCGAATATGGTTTCAACCCCGCCATCGCCTTTGCCTACCAGGTGGGCGTGATGGCTTCCTACAAGGTCAACAACCAACCGGTAGATATCGAACTCTTGGAACTCAAGGTGCCCAAGTTCAAAGTGAACGTTGGTATTGAGGAGCGCAATGGCGCGGTGTGCGTGGTAGTGAAATATGACGACGCACGCTACACGCAGCACCTCATGCAGGGCTTGGCACAAAGCATTGCCGTGGTGGCAAGTCGCTTTGCCGACTCGCCCTCGCAAGCGGTGCGCAAAGTCTCTATCGTGAGTGCCGAACAAGCGCAGGTGCTCGACGCCATGCGCATGGAGGGCACTGGCGATGCTCCCTTCAACTTGCTCCATGCCGCAGTAGAGCATCACGCTGCCACGACTCCCGAGCACACGGCACTGGTTGCCATCGACGGCACATTCACCTATGCCGAGGCCAATTCCGCGATGAACCGCATCGCCCACTCGCTCATGCAGCGTGGCGTGAAACCGCGCGACCGAGTGGCGCTGCTGTTGCCACGCACCAGCCGACTCATTCTCTCGCTCGTGGGTGTGCTCAAGGCCGGAGCGGCCTACATCCCCTGCGACCCGGAGTATCCCGCCGACCGCGTGCAACTCATCCTCAATGACAGTGAGGCACAGTATGTGATTACGACCGCCGACCGCATTGCCGAGGTGGGCAACCGCGCCATCGACGTGGAAGAACTGCTCCAGAACGACGACGACACCAATCCCGTGACCTCTGCAACTATCTCTACGGACATCCGGTGAATGTGTTTGCCCATGCCGTGTCAACACTTGCCGAACGCATCTTGAGTGTGACCACCATCTCGTTCGACGCCGCATTGCAGGACATTGGCACCTCGCTCTACAACGGCAAGACGCTTGTGCTGGCCACCGAGGAGCAAGCCAACAACCCGCTCGAACTGGCTCGCATCATTGCCGACGAGAAACTCGACATGGTGAGCGGCACCCCGTCGCGCTGGCTCACATGGCTCACGAGCGATGTCTTCGCACATGCCCTGGCCAGCGTGAAGATTGTGCGTGCCGGCGGCGAGAAGTTCAGCGACCAGTTGCTGCAACAACTGCGCAGCGCCACCAAGGCTCGCATCTTCAACTGCTATGGTCCCACCGAAATCACCGTGGCGTCGAACAACAAGGAACTCACCACGGCACCGCAAGTGACAGTGGGACGCCCGCAACTCAACTACAAGGAGTTTATCGTCGATGCCGACGGCAACGAACTGCCCGTGGGCGTGGTGGGCGAACTCTACATTGGCGGTCGCGGCGTGGGTCGCGGCTATAACAACCTCGACGAGATGACGCGCGAGCGTTTCATCGACTATCACGGCACGCGCGTGTACCGCTCGGGCGACTACGCCAAGTGGCTCCCCGACGGCGACGTGGTGATTTTGGGACGCACCGACAACCAAATCAAGTTGCGCGGACTGCGCATCGAGTTGGGCGAGATTGAAAATGTGATGCTTGCCGTGGACGGCATCAAGAAGGTCGTCATCCTCATTCGCAAAATTGGCGGCAAGGAGCATTTGTGTGCCTATTTCACCGCCGATAAGCGCATCGCCATCGACGAACTCAAGGCCGAAATTGGCAAGCACCTCACTCAGTACATGGTGCCCACGGCCTACCTGCAACTCGACGCCATGCCCATGACTCCCAACGGCAAGACCGACGTGAAACGCCTGCCCGAACCCGAGTTGGCCACCAGTGCTGCCTACGAGGAGCCCGTGGACGACGTGGAACGCACCTTCTGCGACATCTTCGCCTCCATCCTGTCGCTGGAGCGCGTGGGAGCCACCGACAACTTCTTCGACCTGGGCGGCACCTCGCTGGTGGTGACGCGTGTCATCATCGAAGCCGACAAGGCGGGCTACCATGTGGCCTACGGCGAAGTGTTTGCCAACCCCACCCCGCGCCGACTGGCACGACTCGTGGGAGGCGGCGTGGCCGACGATGCCGAGGGCAATGCGGCGGCCAACTACGACTACACGGCCATCAACAAATTGCTGGAACAAAACACGCTCTGCACATTCATGGCGGGTGAGCGCGCACCATTGGGCAACGTGCTGCTCACGGGAGCCACAGGATTCTTGGGCATCCACATCCTGCAAGAACTCATTGCCTCCGAGGCACCAGTCATCTACTGCTTGGTGCGCGGACGCTCGATGGAGCAGGCCGAGCGACGCCTCAAGACCTTGCTGTTCTACTACTTCGACACCGACCACGACGACCTGTTCGGGTCGCGCATCAAGGTGGTGCTTGGTGATGTTACTAACGACATCAAGGCGCTGGTCGCCGACAAGGTGGACACGGTGTTCAACTGTGCCGCCATCGTGAAGCACTTCAGCGAGGGCACCGAGATTGAAGATGTGAACATCGGCGGTGCGCAGCGTTGCGTGGAGTTCTGTCTCGCTACCGGAGCACGCCTCATCCACATCTCCACCGCCAGCACGCGCGGCCTCTCGGTGAACGGCGCAGTGAAAGACACCTACACCGAGCAGCGTCTCTACATGGGCCAGTACCTCGGCAACCAATACATCTTCTCGAAGTACATGGCCGAGCGCCTCATTCTCGAGGCCATGGCCGAGCATGGTCTGGTGGCAAAAATCATGCGCGTGGGCAACTTGAGTGCACGCAGCACCGATGGCGAATTCCAGGCCAACTTCTCGACCAACAGTTTCATGGGACGTCTCAAGGTGTACAACATGCTTGGTTGCTGCCCCTATGCCATGAGTGACAAGGCTGTGGAATTCTCGCCCATCAACGAGGTGTCGCACGCCATCGTGTTGCTCGCTACCACGCCGGCAGCCTGCTGCGTGTTCCATCCCTACAACAATCACACCGAACTGCTTGGCGACGTGCTCACCGAGTTGCGCGAGATTGGCGATGGGGTGCGATTTGTCGAGCAAGACGAGTTTGAACGCGTCATGGACGAGGCCAAGGCCGACCCCACACGCTCCAAACTGCTCTCGTCGCTGCTCGCCTATCAAGACATGGCGCATGGACAGAAGACGACCGATGTGGCGCGCAACAACGCCTACACCATTCAGGTGCTCTATCGCCTGGGCTACCGCTGGTCGCGCACCACGTGGGACTACATTGACCGCTTCCTGCGCGCCATCGCCGGACTGGGCTTCTTCGACATTTAAAGCCACACATCATCATGGACAACGAGAAACAACTCAGTTCACAGTTCTGGCAATACCTCATCTCGGCCATTCTCATCGCCCTGTCGGGGTGCTTGGGAAATGTGGTGGATGGTATCATTGTGGGAAATCTCATCAACAGTGATGGCGTGAGCGCCATCAACCTGTCGCGCCCTGTCGTGCAGTTCTTGTTCACGCTGAGCCTGCTCATTGCAGGCGGTGCGGGCATGCTGGTGGGATTTGCACTGGGACGTGACGACCAGCGCCGCACGCGGTATGTCTACACGCAGGCCATGATTGGCAATGCGGTCTTGGGCTGCATCGTTGCGATGGCGGGATTTCTCTTCCCCGATACCCTGGCGAGAATGTTGTGCAACAACGAGCACCTCTACCCCATGGCATTGAGTTACCTGCGCATTGTGCTGCTTGGCGCACCGGCCTACCTGTTCTCGTGGAGTTTGTCTACGCTCATCGGCGTGGACAACAGCCCCAAACTGGTGTCGGTGGCCATTCTCGTGGACAACGCCGTCAACCTGCTGCTCGACATTGTCTTCATCAAGTTCTTTGGTTGGGGCATCGCGGGTTCGTCGGCAGCCACGGTCGTGGGACACCTCGTGGGCATTATCATCATGTGCTGGCACTACTTCAAGCCCACCAATCATCTGCTCCTGTCGTTGAAACACGATGCGCCCGAATGGGGCAACATCATCTCGCAGGGCGCTCCGCTGGCAGTGGCTTCGGTGTGCCTCACGCTGCTGCTATTTGCCGCCAACAGCATCATGCTCAAGGCGACGGGGCGTGACGGCATCTTCGTGTTTGCAGTGTGCATGAACCTGCTGCAAATCTACAACCTCTTCCTCGCCGGCACCTGCCGCACCTTGCAATCTCTTGGAGCCATTCAGGTGGGACGGCATGACGACGATGCCTTCAACTTCGTGTTGCGCAAGTCATTCTTGTTCATCACGGTGTCAATGGTGGTGACGTGTCTCTATGTGTGGATATTCCCGCACACCATCGCCGTGCTGTTTGGCGCCAAAGGCGACGATTTGATAGCACTTTCCAACCATGCGCTCCGCGTGTTCGCATTGAGTTTCATACCATTCTGCTACATCTATGTGTTCATGATTGTGTACAAACTCTATGGCTACCACCGCATGGCACTGTTCATCTCGTTTGCCCTCTCGCTCACGGTGATTCCAGTGCTATGGTTCATCGCGCGCTATGAGCCGCGATACCTGTGGTATAGTTACCTCGTGGCCTACATTATCGAGGCACTCATCATTTGGGGCATCCATCGCGTTACGCACTTAAAATTCGCCCTGCCACAAGTGTGACAGGGCGAATGAAAGTGCCAGTTGCGCTCTTTTTTCAAGCCTTCAAAGAACCACCTCGCGTGCTATATACACGGGGCGGTTCTTTGTTTCATGGAAGATGCGGCCCAGGTACTCGCCGATGATGCCCAGCGAGAACAATTGTAGGCCACCTAACAGCAAAATAGCCGTCATCAACGTGGGGAAGCCCTGCACCGGCTCGCCGATGACCAACGCCTTGACTACGATGAAAATCATGTAGAAGAAAGCGAGAATCGAAATCACGATGCCCATCACGGTAGAGATGCGCAATGGCGCAGTGGTGTAGGACGTGATGCCGTCGAGGGCGAGATTGAAGAGTTGCGAGTAACTGAAGGTGGACTTGCCTGCGGCACGGTCGTGGTGCTCAAACTCCACCTCAATCTTGCGGAAACCTATCCAGCAAAACAACCCTTTGGTGTAGCGTTGTGTCTCGCGTAATTGCTTGAGCGCGTCCACGCACTTGCGGTCGAGCAACCTGAAATCGCCCACATTGGGCAAGATGTCGAAGCGCGTGGTGCGTTGCAGCAGTTTGTAGTATACCCGCGTGAGCGTGCGCCGCATCCAACTCTCGCGCTCGCGGAAGGTGCGACGCGCATACACGTCGTCGTAACCCTCCTCCCACTTGGCAAGCATGGTAGGTACAAGCGTGGGAGGATGCTGCATGTCGGCGTCCATGATAACGGCACAATCGCCCGTGGCATAGTCCAAGCCGGCAAGCATCGCATTCTCCTTGCCAAAATTGCGCGACAAGTCGATATAACAAAACCGCTTATCGGCCTCACGCAGAGATTTTATCATCTCGAGCGTGAGGTCGTGGCTGCCATCGTTCACAAACAACACTTCCCACTCATAGGCCGTCTGCGAGTCCATGAGTTGCTGCAACGCTGCCGACAGCATGGGCAGCGATGCAGACTCGTTATAGCAGGGAACGATGATGGTTACCTTTTTCATTCTTCTTTCTTCGCCTTCTTAGCGGGAGCCTTTTTGGCGGGAGCCTTCTTGGCTGCTGCTTTCTTGGCGGGAGCCTTCTTGGCAGGCGCCTTCTCCTTTACTTTTTCCTCGACAGGTGCAGGTTCCTCGTCCACGGGGAAGTCGCCCTCACGGCTAGTCACAATGTTGTTGCGCAGCATTTCCACCTCGCGGTTCAGCGCCTCAATCTCGGTCTCCTGGTTGCGGATGGTGAGCAACAGCGCATTCAGTTCCTCGTTGTCGATGCTCTCGGGGAACTGCGATTCCACACGAATGATGAAGTCGCTCAACACATTCATGTAGTTGGTAAACGCCGTGTAAGGTGAATCGTAGGGGCTGAAGTGAGAGTGAACCGACCCGTCGCTACTGTGCTTGGTGCACATGTAGAAGAAGTGGTCGCTCGCCTGCAAATAGTTCCAGTCGAGCAGCAAACGACGGTCGCCCGACAGACGCACACGCTCGGCCACCGAGTAGAGTTTGTTCACAGCCTCTTGCTGCAAGCCGTTGCCCAGCCAGGCGCTGGTGTCGCGAGCCTCGTCGGCCCACGAGATGGGATGCAGCACGCTCAGCATGTCCACGGGTTTGAGTTTCGAAATCACCTCGCTGGGTGTCCAGAACTCAATGCCACGCTCGGCGGCGAAACGAGGCAGTGCCTTCATAAACTCGAAGATGCCCGTCTCGCGCACCTGCAACTCGCCAAAGGTCTCGTAGGTCATAAACAAGTTCACCACCTGCTCCTCTTGCGGCAGCGCGGCAATCCAGTCGAGATACTTGTCGGCGGTAAGCGGATAACTGGCCCACTCGCTGTTGCTGAAGCGGAACGTGATGTCGTCGCTCAACTTGGAGTTCTTGAGCAGCAGTTTGAGTTTGGGAGCCGATGCGGCATTGTAGACATAGTTCGGCGACTTCCAGCCCAGGATGTGCTTGGCGCCCTCGGTAATCATGCCCTTGTAGCCCATGCCGGCCACCATGGCGGCAATATCGTCGTCATAGATAAGCTCAGTGTTACGCAACACCTTGGGATGCTGGCCAAAGAGTTGGTAAATCTTCTGCTCGTGAGCCTTGACCTGTGCCACAAACTCCTCGGGGTCTTGCAGCGAAGCCAGCGAATGGGCATAGGTCTCGCTCAGGAACTCCACGCAGCCGGTGGCGGCGAGTTCTTTCATCGAGTCGATGAACTCGGGCACATATTGCTCAAGTTGCTCCAGCGCGCTACCGCTAATGGAAAACGCCACCTTGAATTTCTTGCCGTGCGTCTTAATCATGTCGAGAAGCATCTCGTTGGCGGGCAAGTAACTGCGACGAGCAATGCGCGTGATGATGTCATCATTGGCAAAGTCATCATAGTAATAATGGTCGTTACCAATGTCGAAGAAGCGGTAGGTCTTCAGGCGGAACGGCTGGTGTATTTGAAAATAGAAACAAATCGCTTTCATTATTCTGAATTATTTATTGATTAGACAATCGTGTGAATGATGAGTGAATGGATGGTGTTGCGTCATCGCATGAGCGAGCGGTAGATGTTAATC
>CACWKM010000103.1 GCA_902761475.1 uncultured Bacteroidales bacterium | reverse complement strand
GCATTGATCTGGACTGCCTGGATCCGGAGGAATTCTGCCTCATGCCGCTGTATGAGCCGGACGGACTGAAGTGCGAAACGCTGCTGAAACTGGTTCATGAAATCAGAAGACGGCTGAATGTAGTCGGACTCGGCATCCTGGAATACAGCGGAGGATCGGAAGACAAAAACAATCCGCTGCTCAGCGACCAAGTGTTCCTGTTTCCCGAGATAACCCAGTGTCACCCCATGACCAGCACGCCCTACATGGAACTGGGCGTGGGCATAGACAACATTCTCACCTTCCTTCGCCTTGATTACACCTGGCGACTCACTTATCGCCACACCCCCGGCGCCCCCAACGGCGGATTGCGTGTGGCATTCCACTTCACTTTCTAAAGCGATGGCTTGGTGGTGTGGTGAAAATGATGTATATTTGCGATAGTATAGTTTATTAACCATTATTCAGTGACACCACAATGAAAACAATGCTTAGACTATTTGTGCTGATGGCGATGATGACTGCTGTGTCGTCGGCCTCGGCTCGCAGTTGCTTGTTGTCGGCATACATTAGTGATGATGACGGCAATGCTACCAACCTTCGCTCGGCCCCTGGAGGCGCAATCGCCATGTCGCTCCCCATTGGCTCCTACTCCTACATGCTTGAACTGTCGGACGTGCACAATGGTTGGTGGAAAATCATCTTTGTGTATACCGCCGAAGAAGGCGATGAGGTGGAACTTCACGGCTCGCGCACGGGTGAGTACTGGATTCACAATTCGGTGTTGTGTCTTAGTACGACAAACTATGGCGGCCAGCGGTGGTGCCTTCGCGCCACGCCCGGCCAAAAGGGCAAGCCGGTCTATTATTTCACCGAGGAGTTGTTCGTGCATCCGCTCGAAGTGCGCGGCGGCTGGGTGAAAGTGAAGTATAAAGGCTACACGGGATGGATTGAAGAAGAAAAACTGTGCGACAATCCACTCACTAATTGTTCATAACCATTATTTAATATCGACGCTATGAAGAAACTAAGATTGTTATTCTCGATGCTCTGCGTGTGCGCTTTGTCGCTCACGATGTCGTCTCAGACCACGCTCATCGCGTTTGTCGCCGACTCTGATGGTCCCGTGACCAATATCCGTTCGGCACCCAATGGCAAGATTGTGGCAAAGTTGCCCACCAGCAAAGTATATCGCATGTGGGTGAAGAATGCCCGCAACGGATGGTGGCAAGTGTCGACCGTGGAGGAGGGCGAGAATGCTCGCACTGTCAACCTCACGGGTGCGCGCACCTATTGGGTCCACAGTTCGGTGCTCATGCTCAACTCCAACAACTACAACGGCGAGCGTTATAACATTCGCAAGACCCCGAGTTCCAGCGGCAAGGTCGTGTACAGTTTTACGCACGAGTGTAGTTGGCGCCCCCTCGACATCAAGGGCTCGTGGGTGAAGGTGCGTGACGTTCAGGGTCAGTACACTGGCTGGATTGAATGGTCCCACCTGTGCGACAACCCCTATGGCCCATGCGATGGCACCGGAGGCTATTGATGCCACCCATACAAGTTGAATCAAGAAACAATGAGGATGAGCCAAACAAATGGCCCATCCTCATTATTTTTTGTGTGTGCGGTGCGTCAACGGTTCACCTGGAACTTGTTCCACCCGTCGAGCAGATGTGCCACCACTTGATGAGCAGCCGCAAGCCCGGCGTTGATGTTGGCCTCGGCGGTCTGTGCTCCCATCTTCTTGGGTGTGAACAGCACGCGCTCGCCAAATTTCTCCTCCAACTCGGCAAAGTTGTCGGGTTTCACGTCGGCCACATAGCGAAGGTCTTCGCGCGAGGCGAGGGCTTGTGCCAGTCCTTCCTCGTCGATGACTTCCTTGCGCGCTGCATTGATGAGTACGCCCTTCTTGGGCATGGACTCAATGAGGGCACGGGTGACCGAGCGACGCGTCTGGTCGTTGGCCGGAATGTGAAGGCTCACATATTGATTCTGGCTATAAAGTTCCTCCACGCTGTGCACTGGCTTGATGCCATCGGCAATCATCACGTCGTCGGCGACGAATGGGTCGAGGGCGCTCACCTTCATGCCAAATCCCTTGGCGATGCGTGCCACATTGCGTCCCACAGCGCCGTAGGCATGGATACCCAGCGACTTGCCCAGCAATTCGGTGCCGCTGGTGCCATTGTAGCGATTACGGATGAGGGTGACAAGCATGCCCATGACCAGTTCGGCCACGGCATTGGCATTCTGGCCCGGCGTGTTCATCACGCACACGCCGTGGGCAGTAGCCTCGGCGAGGTCGATGTTGTCATATCCAGCGCCTGCGCGCACCACGACTTTGAGTTGCGGCGCGGCGTCGAACACTTCCTTGTCCACCTTGTCGCTGCGCACGATGAGTCCGGCCACATCGCTCACGGCGGCCACCAGGTCGTCGTGCGTGCCGCGCTCGAGCAGCACCAGTTCGTGGCCACCTTCCTCAATCACTTGACGGATGCCATCAACTGCCACGGGGGCAAATGGCTTCTCGGTTGCTACTAATATCTTCATATCTTAACAGAATAGTTGGTTTGAATTAGTGTTTTGCCTCGAAGTCGTGCATGGCTTGTGTGAGCACCTTCACGCTGTCGAGTGGCAGTGCGTTGTAGAGCGAAGCACGGAATCCGCCCACGCTGCGGTGGCCCTTGATGCCCACGATGCCGCGCTCGGTGGCGAAGTCGAGGAAGTCTTTCTCAAGTTCTTTGTATTCGGGCTTCATCACGAAGCACACGTTCATGATGGAGCGGTCTTCGGGTTCCACAGTGCCCACGAACAGACGGCTCTTGTCGATGGCGTCGTAGAGCACAGCGGCTTTCTCCTCGTCGAGTTCTTGCAAGCGCTTCACGCCGCCGAGTTCCTTGTACCACTTGAGGGTTTGCAGGGCAGCATAGACGGGGAACACGGGAGGCGTGTTGAACATCGAGCCCTTGCTGGTGTGCGTGCGATAGTCGAGCATCGTGGGCAGCACGCGATCGACGTGTCCCAGCGCGTCCTCTTTGACGATGACAAATGTCACGCCGGCAGGCGACACATTCTTTTGGGCACCGCCGTAGATGAGGTCATACTTCGACACGTCGACGGGACGTGAGAAGATGTCACTCGACATGTCGGCCACCAGACGCACGGGCAGGTCAAAGTCCTTGCGAATCTCGGTGCCATAGATGGTATTGTTGGTGGTAATGTGGAAGTAGTCCACGTCGGTGGGCACCTCATAGCCCTTGGGGATGAAGGTGTAGTTGGCCTCTTTAGACGATGCCACCACATTCACCTCGCCAAAGAGTTTGGCCTCCTTGATGGCCTTGTTGGCCCATGTGCCCGTGTCGAGATAGGCAGCCTTGGTCTTGAGCAGGTTCATGGGCACCATGCAGAACTGCAGGCTGGCGCCACCACCCAAGAAAATCACGCGATAACCAGCGGGAATGTCAAGAAGTTCCTTGAACAATTGCTCCGCCTCCTCAATCACGGCAGTAAACTCCTTGCTGCGGTGCGAAATCTCAAGAATCGACAGACCAGTGCCAGCAAAGTCGTGAATGGCATCGACGCAATGGTCGATGGTGTACTGGCTCATAATCGAAGGGCCAGCGTAAAAATTGTGTTTCTTCATAGAGAAAATATAAAAAAGAAAGTAATTAGTTCTTGCGACGCAAAGTTACTACAAAGTGCGATGAAAAGCAAAAAATATAACCTTGATTTTCACTACCGAAAAATGCTGTGTGGCGTTAATCAAGGTCCACAACCGTAATACCTGCGCCTCCAAACTGCACATGCTCGTCGTGATAGGCCTTGACGCCAGGGACAGTGGCAAGATATTGCCTGATGACTTCTCGGAGCACTCCAGTGCCAGTGCCGTGCAGAATGCGCACGCGCTGGCTGCTGAACTGGATGGCGTCGTCGATGAAGTAGGTGACGGCTTGTATGGCTTCGTCGGCACGCATGCCGCGCACGTCAATGTCGGGCTTGAAATTGAGTTGTCGCTGGCGAATGTCGGCCGCCGAGGCGTTGCTCATGGTCTGCTGTTGCTGCATGGCGCGCTCTGCCTTGCGGTTGGTGCGCTCGAGTTTGGAGGTTTCTACACGTGTCTTGATGTTGCCAAATGCCACGATGGCATATTTCTCGTCGATGCTCATGATGGTGCCCACTGTCGATGACCCCTTCAAAGTCACGCGGTCGCCTTGTTGTAGTGGCCGTGTGGCGTCGGGCTGTGGCGCGGGCTCGGCTTGTTTGCGCGTGCGCAACTTGCGCTTGGGCTTGAGGCTCGAAATGTGCTCGCTCTCCTGGATGGGAGCGTCTTGCTCAAGTCGCTGCTTGAACTCGTCGAGTTGCCGTCGCACTTCGCGCGTTTTCTCCTTTTCGGCTTGCATTTCGCGAATTTCGCGAATGGTGCGTTCCACCTGTGCATTGCTTTGCGCCACGATGGTGCGCGCTTCTTCTCGCGCCTCGTGGATGATGGTGCGGTGCTCGGCGGCGATGCGCTCGAGACGTGCCTCATAGTCGGCCACGATGGCATCGAGGCGTTTCTCCTTGGAGCGGATGTCGCTGCGCTTGTGCTCCCAATAGCGACGGTCGCGCACGATGTCGAGCAGGTATTTGTCCATGTTCACATAGTCGCTACCCACGATTTCGGCGGCCTTGTCGATGACGGCAACGGGCAGCCCGATTTTGCGCGCTATCTCGATGGCGAATGAACTGCCGGGATAGCCCATCGACAGTTGGAACAGCGGTTCCATGTGCTGGCGGTCATAGAGCATGGCGCCGTTGACGATGCCGGGCGTTTCGTCGGCAAAGTGCTTGAGGTTCTGGTAGTGCGTGGTGATGACGCCAAACACCCCTTTCTCGTTGAGTTTCTCAAGGATAGCCTGTGCGATGGCTCCGCCAATCTGCGGCTCGGTACCACTGCCAAATTCGTCGATGAGGATGAGCGTGTTGCGGTCGCCAAGGGCGAGAAAACGCTTCATGTTTTGCAGGTGTGAACTATAGGTGCTCAGGTCGTCCTCGATTGACTGCTGGTCGCCGATGTCAATGCCTATGCTTGCCACCAGCCCCATGTGCGAGTTGTCGTGCAGGGTGGGCAGCAGGCCGCATTGCATCATGTATTGCACCACGCCCACTGTTTTTAGGCACACCGACTTGCCGCCCGCGTTGGGCCCCGAGATGAGCAAGATGCGTTGCTCCTGGGTGAGCGTGATGTTGAGCGGGACCACCTCCTTGCCTTGTTCGCGCAGGGTGAGCAGCAGGGTGGGGTGCACAGCGTGATACCACTCGATGTGTGGCTTGTTGCCGTCGATGTGGGGCAGTTGACCGCCCACGTCGAGCGCAAAGAGTGCTTTGGCGCGAACAAAGTCGATGACTCCCAATGTGTCGTAACTGGCGAGCATGGCGTCGACGTGCGGTCTGATGGTGTCGGTCATGACGGTGAGAATGCGAATGATTTCGCGTGCTATCTCGCCCTCTATTTCGCGAATGCGGTTGTTGGCCTCCACGATTTCCTCAGGCTCGATAAACACCGTTTTTCCGCTTGCGCTCTCGTCGTGTACGATGCCTTTCACCTTGCGTTTGTTCATGGGCGCCACGGGCAGCACGAGGCGCCCGTCGCGCATGCTGGGTTGCACATCGGCGTCGAGGGTGCCGGCGGCTTTGCCTTGTGCGATGACGCGGCGCATGATGCCGTTGATGCTAGCCAGTGTGCCTTGCAAGGAACGGCGCAACTCGGCGAGTTCGGGCGAGGCGTTGTCCTTGATGTTGCCAAACTTGTCGAGAATGGCGGCGATTTCGCTCACGATGTGCGGAAACGCTTCCATGTCGTGAGTGAGGCGTGCCAGAGCGGGGTAGGTGGCGGCATGGTCGGCCATGCGGAAGAAACTGCCTATCTCACCGATGGTGGTGAGCGAACGCTGCACGTTGAAGAGCCCCTCGGCACTCAAGTAGGTGCCAGGAGCGGAGATGGACTTGAGCAATCCGCGCACATCGATATAGTGGTTGAGCGGAAAGTCCTGGTGCGACGTCTCAATGGCCACAAACTCATGCGTTTGTTGTAGCCATGTGGTCACTTCGTCGAGGCGCGACGAAAAGTGCATGGCGGCGCAGTGCGAGGCACCAAGCGGGCTCATGCAGCGCCGCGCCACCTCGGCACGCACCGTGTCAAATCCTATGCGTGTTTCAAAGTTGTCAGGATAAATCATAATGCACATGCAAAGTTAGCACATTTCGCTCAATAAATCAATTACCCAACATGAAAACGGGGGCGCGGTGTTGCTGCCACGTCCCCCGTTGTGAGTAGTATCGCTTGTGTGATTATTTCTTTGCGACGTAGTTCATTCTCACTTTCTCCCATTCGATTGTGCCGTCTTTCTTGACATGCACGCGCACGAGGTAGTCGCCCGGCTTGGGGCTGTTGCGCTCGCTCATGGAGTCGAGGGTGAGGTAGGTCACGTCGTCAAACACGCGCTCGTCCCACTTGTGCACATGTCCACAGA
>CACWKM010000102.1 GCA_902761475.1 uncultured Bacteroidales bacterium | reverse complement strand
TTTTCGTCTTCATAATTCTTGAAATACCCCTTAGCTTGCATCATTTTCACCGTCTGTGTAGTTCCCAAAGAAGTGTAAAATGGCGCGTCGGCCGTGAGCTTGGCATCGAATTTTTGTGCCCATTCTCCCTTAAAATATAGAGCATTCAGTGCCAGGATGATTGCCCCTTTAAGATTCTCGTTGGCATAGGTGATCTTTCCATGTGTGGCATCGCTACACCACTTGCCGATGGCCTTGGTCGCTTCGGGCGAGGAAAAATCTACTTTGCTCACCGGTGCATAATAATAGGTAGAAACGGCATTCACAAAATCGGGCTTAAATGCGACATCCTCCTTGGCCCAAATAGAATTGGCAAGGCTGAGTGTCACTGTCTTGTCGAGTCGTGTGCCATCGTTGAGCAATTTGGCATACAACTCATTCACGTCGCTCATCGCGGCTCCGTTCCACAGCACTTGCAACATCTGTTCGCGTGTGGCGCCATTGGCACCGTTTGCAACCATTGCCATTGCGGCGCTCAAGCTCATGGGTGAGAGCAAAATGTTTCCGTCTTTAACTTGTTCTTCTTGCCCCATGTTCTATAGTTGATGCTTTTCGGCCTCAATGAGCATGGAAATGGCGGGGTCGTTGGCGGTTGTCGAGAGCTGCTTTTGACGTGCCGACAGGCGTAGGCTGTTGTTGATTTTTTGATGGTTATAGTTGTGATAGAATTGATTGTGACAGTCTATGACGAGTGAAAATCAGTGTTCAGTTGAGATTTAGACTAGTTTACATTATATATTTTTGCAAAGATAATAATAATAATAATAATAGCCAAATTTATTGCTAAGAGTTGGTCGGCTGAAGGTTTGAGTTTGTGGTGCAAAAAAATAGGGGCGTGATTGTCACGTCCCTATTGTGGTTTGTGTGCGCGATGCGCTGTCGATGGGGTGGCTCCGGCTTTTAATCGAAGACGAGATCGATGCCGGTGGCCTCGCAAATCTCGTTGAGCAGCCGCAACTCGTTGGGGTCAATCTCGTTGTCGGCGTCGATGATTCTCACCAGCGCCTTGGCAGCATGAATCTTTTTTTCCTCGCTCATTCGGCTGGCAATCACGATGGCGGCTTTATATATCAATCCTCTGCCGCAGGTGAATGTGTCGGAGTCGATGTTCAGTTCGCGGCAGATGTGATTAAGGACCCTCACCTCTTCGAGGTCGATGCGTCGGTCGGCATTGACCATCTCGATGAGCAGGCTCACGAGTGCCGCCTTCTGGATGTCGCTATACTGTTGTTCCATGCGATAGTGAGGTGTTTATTTGTTGAATGGCGGTGGAGTGGTCATCGTGCCGGTGTCGGCATTGGCATCGGTGTCGGTGTCGTTTTTCTCCTCGTCCTTGTCACCCTTGTCGTCGCTTTGCTGCTTGAGGATGGTGTCGGTGCGCGATAGCCACTTGCGCGGGCCGAAGATGCGTTCGGCATCCTCGGTGTAGATGACTTCGCGCTGTTGCAGCAGTTGTGCCAGTTCGTGGTGCCCCTCGGTGTATTGTTCGAGGATGCTGCGCGCGCGCTCATATTCGCCGTTGACGATGCTTTGCACCTCGGCGTCGATGTCGCGTGCCCGCTGCTCGCTGTAGGGCTTGGTGAATGCGTAGGATTGGCTCGACGAGTCGTAGTAGGAGATGTTTGGCAGGCGTTCGCTCATGCCGTAGTAGGTGACCATGGCATAGGCAATCTTGGTGGCGCGTTCCAGGTCGTTGAGCGCGCCAGTATCGACGATGCCCAGGAACATCTCCTCGGCCACGCGCCCTGCCATGAGCGAGCAAATCTTGTCGAGCAGTGCCTGCTTGGGCTCGATTTGTCGTTCCTCGGGCATATACCATGCGGCGCCCAGCGCTTTGCCGCGCGGCACGATGGTGACCTTGATGAGCGGGTCGGCATATTGCAGATGCCAACTCACCGTGGCGTGTCCGGCCTCGTGCACGGCGATGGAGTGGCGCTCCTCGTCGGTGATGACTTTAGAGCGTTTCTCCAGTCCGCCCACGATGCGGTCGATGGCATCCATGAAGTCTTGTCGCGTGACGGCTTGCTTGTTGTGTCGGGCGGCGATGAGGGCGGCCTCGTTGCACACGTTGGCGATGTCGGCTCCCGAGAAGCCTGGCGTCTGTCGCGACAGCAGGTCCAGGTCCACGCTGTCGTCGGTCTTGACCTTGCGCAGGTGCACTTGGAATATCTCTTTGCGGTCGCTCAGTTCGGGCAGTTCCACATAGATTTGCCTGTCGAAGCGCCCGGCGCGCATGAGTGCCTTGTCGAGGATGTCGGCACGGTTGGTGGCGGCGAGGATAATCACGCCGCTATTGGTGCCAAATCCGTCCATCTCGGTGAGCAACTGGTTCAGAGTGTTCTCGCGCTCGTCGTTGTTGTTGAAACTGGCATTGCGTCCGCGGGCGCGTCCCACGGCGTCGATTTCGTCGATGAACACGATGCATGGCGCCTTCTCCTTGGCTTGCCTGAAGAGGTCGCGCACGCGCGAGGCTCCTACGCCGACGAACATCTCGACGAAGTCGCTGCCGCTCATTGAGAAGAAGGGCACGTTGGCCTCACCGGCTACCGCCTTGGCCAGCAACGTCTTTCCGGTTCCCGGAGGCCCCACGAGCAGGGCGCCTTTAGGAATTTTGCCGCCCAACTCGGTGTAGCGTCCCGGGTTCTTCAAGAAGTCGACAATCTCGGTGATTTCCACCTTGGCCTCGGCCAGTCCGGCGACGTCCTCAAAGGTGACTTTGCTGTCGTCGTTGTCCTTGTCAAAGAGTTTTGCCTTGCTCTTGCCCACGCTGAAAATGCCGCCTCCGGAACCTCCGCTCCCCATGCGGCGCATCATGATCACATAGAACAGGATGAGCAGCAGGATGGGTCCCCAAGCCCACAGCAGGTTGCCAAAGTCGCTGCTCTTCTCATAGTTCACGTCGCCCTTGAAGACACCCTTTTCGCGCCATTGCTCCACTTTCTCGTCAAACTTGTCGCTTGACGGGATGTTGGTCATCACCTTGGCGGTGAATCCCTTGGTGGGCTCGTAGTGCTGCTGCTTGAACACCACGCGCGCCAGCGAGTCGCTCAGGATGCCTTGCGCCTCGTTCTTGGCACCATAGACGATGATTTTGTTCACGCCACCGGTTTCCACCAACTGCTCGAACTCCGTCATGCTCACCTCCTTGCTCACCGAACTGTCGTTGAACCAGTAAAGCGAGATGAGCACGCCAAGCACGATGGCGTACATCCAGTAGATGTTGAACTTGAACTTTTGTCGATTGTTGTCAGCCATTTAGATAGGTCAAGTTGTGTGAGTGTGAAGTGCGGGGATTAGTCCTCGTCGGGATAGTCCTTAATCACGGCGTCGGCCCAGAGTTGCTCCAGGTTGTAGCGCTCGCGGAATTCGGGCCTGAAAACGTGCACGAAAAGGCTGCCGTAGTCTAGGACAATCCACTCGCTGTTGTCGTAGCCGTCGTAGTTGTAGGGCCGCACGCCCACGTGCTCCTCCACTTTCTCGCGGATGTTGTCGGCGATGGCGTCGACTTGCATCGACGACTGACCGTTGCACAGCACGAAACCTTGTGTAGCGGCGGTCTCGATGCTCGACAGGTCGACATGGGTAATGCGTTGTCCTTTGCGTTCGCGAATGGCTTCCACTATGGCTTCGACCAGAGTGGCGTTGTCAATGTCTTTATTGATCATGCGGTGTTGTTAGTATGTGTTGTTATTGTTGTTACTTAAAGAATGCAAAGATACAATTTTTTATTGGAACTTTGCGCATTGTAAGGTTACACTGATGCAAATTTTGTGCCACACTGCCGCCACACTGCCAAGTTGTCCTGAAAACAGCAAAAAGTGCCTCGCGCGGCCATCATGCATGCCGAGTGGCTTGTCGTGGGCAACGAAAAACCTTTGTTTTTGGCAGTTTATTTGCAGATGTCGGGATTTTGGTCGAACTTTGCACCTGCTTTTCTCAAAAAGGGAAAATTTAGCGACCTACTATGCTGGACAATTTACAGAAATATGATATCGTGCTGGCGAGCAATTCGCCGCGTCGTCGCGAGTTGCTTGCCGGCTTGGGGCTTGACTTCAGGGTGGGCGTGCTGAGCGGTGTCGACGAGAACTACCCGTCCACATTGCCCGTGCGCGAGGTGGCCGAGTACATCGCCCGCGCCAAAGCGCAGGCCTATCGGCTCACGCCGCACGAGTTGCTCATCACCGCCGACACGGTGGTCATCGCAGGCGATGAAATCCTGGGCAAACCCGCCGATGCCGCCGATGCCCGCCGCATGTTGCGCCTGCTCTCGGGACGCAGTCACGAGGTGGTGACAGGCGTCACGGTGACCACGCGCGAGCGCACCGAGGCCTTCTCGTGCATCTCGAGGGTGGAGTTCGACCGCCTCACCGACGACGAGATTGACTACTACGTGGCGCGATACGCTCCCATGGACAAGGCGGGCGCCTACGGCATACAGGAGTGGATAGGCTACATCGGGGTGCGCGGCATCGTGGGCAGTTTCTACAATGTGATGGGCTTGCCCGTGCAACGCCTCTATCAGGTGCTCAAGACGTTTTGAGCGAACGACAGGAAAATGAAATTTAGACCGAAGAAATCAATGTTGAATCACATACGCCCTGTTGCCGCCGCTCGCGGCCTGCTGGCGTTGTCGCCCATTGCGGTGTTCCTCCTGCTCTATGTGGTGGTGAGCGTGCTCATAGGCGACTTTTACAAGATGCCCATGTCGATAGCCTTTATCGTGGCGTCGATGTGGGGCATGGCGCTGATGCGCGGGATGAAGTTGCGCGAGCGCATCGAGGTGTTCTCGAAGGGTGCCGCCAACAGCAACATCCTCTACATGATATGGATATTCATCCTTGCTGGCGCCTTCTCGTCGCTGGCCAAGGGCATCGGTTCGATTGACGCCACCGTGGAACTCACGCTGAGCGTCCTGCCGGCATCGATGGTGATGCCGGGGCTGTTTCTCACCGCGTGCTTCATCTCGATGTCGATAGGCACCTCGGTGGGCACCATCGTGGCGCTCACCCCCTTTGCCGTCGAGGCGGCGCACGTCACCGGCATCGACACGGCGGCCATGGTGGCCGTGGTGCTCGGCGGCTCGTTCTTTGGCGACAACCTGTCGTTTATCAGCGACACCACCATCGCCGCCACGCGCAGTGTGGGCGTGAAGATGAACGACAAGTTCCGCACCAACTTGCGCATCGTGCTGCCTGCCGCGCTGGCCGTGCTCGTGGTCTATGCCGTGCAGGGGGCAAACCTGCATTCGGTGGTGATGGCGGGCAGTGGCAGCCACCACTGGTCGCTCATCTTGCCCTATCTCATTGTCATAGCCACCGCCGTGGTGGGCGTGAACGTGCTTGCCGTGCTCTCGCTGGGCATCGCCGCCGCCGTGTTGCTGGGCTTGTGGCATCAGGCCGAGGGACTGCTCACCATGTGCACCCTCATGGGCGACGGCATCGCCGGCATGAGCGACCTCATCATCGTCACCCTGCTGGCGTCGGGTCTGCTGGCGGTGATTAAGCACAACGGCGGCATCGACTACCTCATCAAGGGGCTCACCCGCTCGGTGAGCGGCAGCCGTGGCGCGCAAGCCACGGTGAGTGCCCTCGTGGGCCTGGTGAACGTGTGCACGGCCAACAACACCATCGCCATCATCACCGTGGGCGAGATGGCGCGCTCCATAGGCAGCCGCTTTGGCGTGGACCCGCGCAAGACCGCCAGCCTGCTCGACACCAGTTCGTGCATCGTGCAGTGCATCATCCCCTATGGCGCGCAGACCCTGCTCGCCGCCGGTCTGGCGCAGTTGGCACCCGTGGCTTTCCTGGGCCATCTCTACTATGCCTGGGCGCTCGCTGCAATGGTCGTCATCTCGATAATCGTGAAACGCCGCGGCTAGAATTGCGCAAAAACAAAGACGAGGAGTAGATGACGCGGACTAGACGTTTCGTGAGGATGATGGTGTGCTGTCGTGTGGACGAGGACGGCAGAGGACCGAGATAGGACGGCAGAGGACCGAGAGAAGTTACCAACCCTAAAGGCTCAGCGGCAGTCACGAAAAAAAACAAGGCCATCGTTGCGTGCGTGTAACGAAGGCCTTGCTCTTATAAAAAACCACACCAAAGGATGTGATGAAACTCCGATAAAACAAGGTTTTGAGGGCATCGCGCCTTTGTAATCCTCTGGCAACTTGCGTTGGCACCTTGCGGTTGAGGCCCGCCATTGGCAGCGACGCTTGTCTCGGCATTTCAGTATAATTTGAAGAGTATCCCAATCTACTTTGGTGTGGACACTTTTTTGCGTGTTTCAATGTTCGTTCTTGTTGGTGCAAAGATAATCAATTTCCATGATTTTTGCAAGCACAAAACCATTGTTTTTTGTTTTTTCTCCCTCACGGCGAACGAATGTTTTGAAATGATTCTGTCGCGACACACAAATTAGGCCGTTTTTTTTGATACAATCTTGCATTATATTATCATTTTTTCTAATTTTGCACCGACCAGTTAGCCCCATCAGGGGGTGGCGGGTCACGACATTGTTGTAAATAGGACGTTGCTACGTCGTTATCTTCGACCTTCAAATCTCGCAAATTTGAGCCAATACGAAGATGCGGCAACCTGTAATGTCCTCGCTGGGTGAATATTATCGCTCTGCAGGTCTATTACTAATGGGTGGTAGGCCAAGTGGTGCATACATATTTCACATACTGGCGTGGGCTAACTGTGTTGCTTATCCATCGTATTGGGGGCATGCGAGAGCCTGAAGGTCGTGGGTAGGCTGACAAGTACAGATTCCCACGTCACTTTTTTGTTTTCTAAACCGCCGAATCAGAGGAATCTATAGGCCTAAAAGTTTTTTGTTCCATGGAAAAGAAAAGCAAAAACGAAGAACTCCAGTCGCGAAGGCAGTTCTTCAAGCGTGCCGCAAAAGGCGCGTTGCCCATTCTCGGTGCAATTGCACTGAGTCAGATGCCCATCATTGGGCAGGCCCAATTACCCTTAGTTCGTTATCAACCAACGCGGCACAGTGTACCAAACATGCCTAATATGAGTTGCACCGGTAGTAGTTGCACTGGTAACTGTTATGGTAGTTGTCAAGGGAACTGTGAAGGGAACTGTCAAGGAAACTGCCAAGGCGGTTGTTAT
>CACWKM010000101.1 GCA_902761475.1 uncultured Bacteroidales bacterium | reverse complement strand
ACGAGGGGCGCATGATATATATGGACGCGTGGGCGCTCGTGGGCGCGCCGGCCTATGACGACCTGTACGGCACTGGGGGCGATTATCTCACGGTGCGCCGCAAGGTGGAATACAAGCAGTGGGTGGAGCACCGTCGCGACGTGCGCACAAAAGATAGCGATGGCAACACCCGCACGAAGACCTACTATGACTATTTCCAGGAGTGGACACTCGAGCCCGTGAACTCGAGCGATTTTCACAAGAGCGGGCATGACAACTACGTGCTTGTGCAGATTCCGCAGTTCAAGGCGTATTCTCGTGGCGCCAGTTTCGGGCCGTATAAGTTGAGCCGCGAGTTGCTCGATAGCGCTTTCGCGTTGCCTCACTGGGCAGTGTCGCTTGACACGCGCTCGGCCAAGTTTCTTGCTGCCATGGATAGCACCTCGCACGGCGGGAACGTGGAGTGGGAGGTGAGCGGCGACACCATCTACTACTGCAACGTGCCGGGGCTGCACTTGCTGGGCGATGTGCGCGTCACCTTTGAGTATGCGCCATCGTGCCATGCGTGCGTCATGGCTCAGCCTCGTGGCGAGGAGTTGCATCCTTTCCAGGCCAGCGATGGCTATTGGTACACCTTTGCGCGCTTTCATCCGCAGGCGTTCGACCCCGTGGAGGCCATCGATTTCGAGGTCTGGGGCAACAAGTGGCTCGTGTGGTCGTTGCGCGTCATCGGGTGGCTCATGCTGGTGGGCGCTTTGCACAACATGCTCGACTGGGTGTTTGGTTTCCTCAACCGTGTGCCGGTGTTAGGGTGGGGCGCGCGTGCCGTGGAATCGGTGGTGAGTTGGGTGCTGGGCACCGTCATCGCGCTGATAGTGATTGCCGGAACGCTGTTGTTCCTGCATCCGTTGATAGGCGCAGTCATCTTGGGCGCTCTCGCGCTTGGCTACTGGTTGCTCAGGCACTGCTTCCGTCACTCCGATGCCGTGTTGCCGCCTCCGCTCAAACCCGAGTGATGGCCCAATAACAATTTTTAAGTGTTTCGTGCTTTAACTTTTGCCATTGCCGTGCATCTATAAGGGTGTAACGGCAATGAAAACTGTTGTATCACATAGTGACTTGCTTGCCATGCTTGGCGACGTGGAACGTCGCGACCAGGGCTTCGCGCTGCTCATGCGTCACTACGGCCGTGCGCTCTACTGGCACATTCGCCGCCTGGTGGTGAACCACGACGACGCGCAGGACGCGCTGCAAGAGACGTGCATCAAGGTGCTGGAGGGCATAGCCGGCTTTAAGGGCGACGAGGAACAACTGGCGTCGTGGCTCTATAAAATTGCCACTCGCGAGGCCCTGCAATCGTTGCGACGGCGCACGCGGCTGTTTCAGAGCATCGACGACTTGGGCGACAGTCTTGTGCAACAGTTGCACGCCGAGGCCTCGGTCGATGCCGACGAGGCGACGGTGCTCTTCCAGCAGGCCATATTGCAGTTGCCCACGCAGCAACGATTGGTGTTCAACATGCGCTACTACGACGACCTCACCCACGAACAAATCGCCCAGGTGCTGGGCAAGAACGTGGGGACGGTGAAGACAAGTTACCACTACGCGGTGGAAAAATTGAGGGACTATTTAAAACAACATTCGTCATGAAGGACTTAGAATACACAAATCGCCGCTTGCCCTATGGCGAGAGCGATGAACAAGTTGACCAGTTGGTGTCCGCCGCCACGGCCCATGCCATCGAGCAGTCGCACCGTCGCGCCACGGCTTGGCACCAGCGCCATCGCCTCGTGTGGGCCGCAGCCGCCATGGTGGTCATTCTGCTGGGCGTGGGAGCCGCCTTGTTCTATGCCGAGCATAAGACGGCCGTCACCGAGCCAGACTCCGAGGCTTATGCCGGCCCTGTCGATACGTTTTTGAGTTCGCTCACCGACGACGAGGCTATGCAAGTGGCCTACTATGAGATTGATGAAATTCCGGAATATTGAAAATTATAATCTATCAACTATTTAACACACAAGAAAATGATGAAAAAACTATTGTTATTTGCCGTGCTCATGCTGACGTTTGCCGGCGTGAACGCACAAGAAAAGAAGGGTGGCGATGTGAACGAGAAGGCCTTTGAGGCCAAGGTGCGCGAAATGGTGTACCGCCTGCGCCTCACCGACGAGCAAAAGGCAAAGTTCGTGCCGGTGTATCGCCGCTACAACGAGGAGATGCGTGCCGCATGGGGGGCCAAGACCGAGCGCAAAGCCGACGAGACGAATGTGACTCGCATCAAGCGCAACATGGAGCGCCAGCAGCGGGTGCAGGCCGTCCAACTCAAGTATGTCGACGACTTTGCCAAGGTGCTCACCGACGAGCAGGTGGACCGTTTCTTTAAGGTGGAGAAGAAAATCCAGCAAAAGTTCCACCGTCGTGGCGACAAGGCCCGTGAGAACCATGGCTTTAACGGCCGCGGTCACAAGCGTGACTTTAAGGGTCGCGGCCGTGGCAATGGCCCCCGTGGCCATGGCCATGCACCTCAGGAGCAGCAGACCGCTGAGTGAGTTGTCACACAAGTGTAGATAGAGCCACCGCCCCGGATGTCGCAATCGCGATGATGGGGCGGTGGCCTATTTTAGGAGAATGTGCGCTGGCAGACTACTTCTTGCGTTGTTTGGCAATCTCCTTGCGCACGCGAGCCAGTTGCTCGGCCCACTCTGGGCTGCTGTGAATGCGTGCCACTGCCGCTGCGGCCACCAGTCGTCCGGCGTCCACATCGCTCTGGTAGTGGTAGCCCGCAATCACGCGGCTTTGGCCATATTCGTAGCCTTGCTTGAGGATGGCGTACTCGCAGTCGGGGAACAACTCCACGAGCACCAGTGCCACGGCCCAGCCAGTGGCCGAGTGCGACGACGGGAACGAACTGGTGATGCGGTGCGAGGCCTCATCGTGCGGAATCGACGTCGGCTCGTTGAACTGCACGAACGGACGCTTGCGGAAGTTGTTCGCTTTGAGGTGCTCGGTCGATTTGCACGCATCGTTCACCACCATGTTGAGCAGTTTGAACAACTCGGGATAGGTCTTGCGGTCGATGGTGAACCCGAGGGCTGGCGCAAAGCCTTTGCAGATGCTGTCGCGGTTCATGTAGGAGTCGAAAACCGCTGCTTCGCCGCGCGCAGTGTTGCGCACGCTCTTGCCCCAATTGTATTGCGACCAGTCGTTGAAGAAACGCATGCTGGCGGTGTCGGGGGGCAGGGGGACGAATTCCACGCCCGGAGCATGCTCGGTGGCAGTGAAAAACGAGGGGTATTTGGCCATGGCACGTGCATCAACTTCGTTCATGCCGGCAGGGTCGCGCGCAATGATGCTCAGCGACAATGCCATCGCCAAGAAAAGCATAATGTGTCTATTGAATTTCATAGTGTGTGATGTGGTTTAAAAATCGTAGTCATAGGTGATAGAGTCTCCGCGGACGATGCGGTCGCCGCCTGCCGCCATCACCGAGTCGAGATAATGGCAGATGTTGAGAATCGAGAAATTTTGCGGCCAGGCGTTGTCGCCGCTGCTTGAGAGGCGCTCGCCGTTGTCGTAGGTGGCGCCGAACGCCCAACCCTCGCCGTCCATCACTTCCATCTTAGGCTCATAGTGCTCCTCATACTTGTAGATGCCTTGTTCCACAATCATGCGCTCGACCTCGGTGAGCACCGTGCTGTCCACCTCCAGTTTGTCGGTGTGCACCATCAGCCACACATGGTTCGCCGTGTCGAGTTTAAGCCGATAGAATTTGTTAGGTTGGGCCATGGTGCCATGTTCGCTAAACTCGAAACGCACCAAGCGTCCTGTCGGGGCGTCGTGCGAGTTGGAGCCATTCTTGAAGCCGCAACCCGCCAGCGCTATGACGGCGAGCACGGCAATGGTGACGAGTAGAATTTTCATGTCGGTGGCGCGTTGTTATTTCAGCCCTTGGAAGGTGCCCTTAATCTTTTTGCACTGGGTGTACATGGCTGGGCAGTTGCTCACCACATAGTAGTCCTCGCCGTCGGGGCGCACGACCTCCACACCGCGCTGGTTGGTGTCCCATCCCTCGCTGATGACCTGCAGATAGATGACGGTGCCATCGAGTATCTCGCTCTCTTGGTACTTAGATACGGGGTTGACCTGAATCTTTGCCTCGTAGGGATACTTCGGCGTGTAGGCGTTGGTGTTCTTGGCGCCTTGCAGCAGTGCGGCAGCCAGATAGGGGCGCGCATAACTGGGGTCATCCTCGTTCATTACTTGTTTGAGTTGGCGCATGGTCGACGAGTAGTTGGTCGACGTGTTGTTGAGTTGCAGGGCCTCGGTGCCCAGTGCTGGGTCGCGGCGGTACATCTCAAAGGCCATGATTTGCAGAGCCACGGCGCCCTGAGGCTCGCGGCCCAGTTTGTCACGCACCTTTTTAAACTCCTCAATCGTGGCGGGCACGTTGGTGAACGTAATGGTCGATTTCTGGTGCTTCGACCAGTTCTGGTGGTTGATTTTGCCGTCGAGTTTGTAGTTGTGGCCATTCACGGAGAACTCAATCTTGCTCTGCGCGTCGCCTTTCTCGGGAACGGCGCTTTCTATCTCATCGGCAATGTTGCGGGGATTGGCAACTTGGCTTGCCTTTTGGCGCGCCTTTTGCTCAACACTATTCTTGACGCGTGCTTTCAAACTGCCAAATTGTGCGTTGGCTGTGGAGGCACCGAACAGGAGCATCAGGGCCACAGCGGTCATTTTTAACATGTTAAGTTTCATCGTCGTTTGTCTTTTAGGTGGTTATTGTGTAATTCTGAGATTCTCTTGGTTATTCGCCCTGGCGCCGGCATTGCGACGGCGTGAGGCCAAATTGCTGCTTGAATGTGCGTGAGAAATACGCCACATCGTGGAAACCACACTTTTGCGAAATGTCGCTCACGCTGTCGTTGGTGCTGCACAGCATGCGGCGCGCCTTGCTCAGCCTGATGTTCATTACGAAATTCACGGTCGTATCTCCAGTGATGGCCTGTATGCGTGTGCGCAACTGCTTGCGGCTAAGCCCCAAGGAGACGGCCAGCGCGTCGGCGTCGAGATTGCCGGCCGACAGTTGTTCGTGAACTTGATTCACCACTTTGTTGAGGAATTCTTGCTCGTCGCGACTCAAATGCTGCGATGTGGTATGCGGGATGACGGCGACCGGCTTTTGTGTGGGGGCGTCGGTGGGCATGTCGTTGGCGAGCCGTAGTATGTTGTTGCCGTGGCTCACGATGAGTTGTCCCAGTTGCCGTGCCTCTTCTTGGCCGAGGGGCTCACCGCTGGCCAGTCGCTCGCCGGCCTCAATGATGTGTGCCAATGGCGCCGTCCACTCCAGAGGGGTGCCGGTGGGAGTGGTTTCGCTGTGCGGCTCTTCGCTGTCTTCGGGGACTGCCGTCTTGGCGCGCGCTCGCCAAGCGTAGAGCAGGGCGGCGATGGTGATGCACGCCATCACGCCCATGGCAACGGCGCTCACGAGCGGCAGGCTGGAGGTCGTGGTAGTTTGCGCGCCACTTTGCGCACCATAAGCACAAGCCGGCCACAACGCGCACACCGCCCATGCGATGATGGGCGATAGACCGACGAACCATTTGTTCGATTTACGCGTTATATTTATAAATAGGTGCGACATGCACGATTGCGGAGTGTTTGCCAAATGCAAATTTAGAAATTTTCCATCACACCTGCAAAATAATTTCTTATTTTGCACTTGCCCAAAGAAGGGCATTTTTGCCGATTTTTTGTCGTTTTTTGGGGGCAATTTTGTCGTTTCGCGTTTTTTTTCGATTTTTTTTGAAAAAAGTTGGTCTAAAATTTGTGGGATTGAAAAATCGGTTGTAATTTTGCCTCGCTTTTCGGCTCACGAGACGCTAGTTCGAGTGAGTTATATTTTTGACGCCTCGTGCGAGCGGAGCCGCAAGGCAAATGTTCTTTGAAATGTTGCAATGAATGGAAATTGACAAAGTGCAAGTGAGACAAGGAAGGAACAAGTGTGTTTCCGGTGTCTCCGTCGATTCAATTCCATGACGAAAGTTTACAGGTAGCGATACTTGATAAATTCAGCAGACGACCCTGGGCCGTGGGACACGACGACTCGTTGCGGGACATGTGCTTCAAATTTTATTTCTTTGAAAGAAGAAGACACATTATATATACAACGAAGAGTTTGATCCTGGCTCAGGATGAACGCTAGCGACAGGCTTAACACATGCAAGTCGAGGGGCATCGCGGGAGTGGCAACACTCCCGGCGGCGACCGGCGCACTGGTGAGTAACACGTATGCAACCTGCCCCCGGCAGAGGGATAAACCCGGGAAACTGGGCCTAATACCTCATGGGCCGCGATCCCGCATGGGCTTGCGGTGAAAGGATTCCGGCCGGGGATGGGCATGCGGCGCATTAGCTTGTTGGCGGGGTAACGGCCCACCAAGGCGACGATGCGTAGGGGTTCTGAGAGGAAGGTCCCCCACACTGGTACTGAGACACGGACCAGACTCCTACGGGAGGCAGCAGTGA
>CACWKM010000100.1 GCA_902761475.1 uncultured Bacteroidales bacterium | reverse complement strand
GGTTGAAAAATCTGATGCAAAATTAGTGCAAGTTGAGTGCAGAACAAAATGAAATACGAAGTTTTTCATTTTTTATGCCGAAACGCCGCCTAATTTCGCGACCAAAGGGAGCAACATTAGTGCAAGTTGAGTGCAAATGCAAATTTATTTGCAATTTGCCGAAACGCAGCCTAATTTCGCGACCAAAGGAAGCAAAATTAGTGCAAGTTGAGCGGAAAAGCAAGACTTGTCTTGATTTTCCCGAAACGCAGCCTAATTTATCCAAAATTAGTGCAATCTCATGTAGGGACATGCCGTGGCATGTCCCCCCCCTCACAGCCAATCGGTACCGGACGTGACATGTCACGTCCCTACAGTTTGGGCGGGGGCGCGCTGTCCTGTGTAGGGACGCCACATGTGGCGTCCGGATAACGCCCTCACAGCCAGGGGTGTTTTGCGAGCCCCATCGGGGCGATGGATTTTAGGCAGGGGGGGAGTGAGGTGCAGCCGAACGCACCCCCTGTGACAATCGTCATCCCCAAACGCCAAGCCCCCGTGGGGGCGGCAGAAACACTCGTCTGTCGCCCCCACGGGGGCTAACAATTTGATCTATTACGACATTTACAGGGGTTACGCTACGCTCCACCCCTGCCTAAAATCTGCCCAGCCCTAACGGGCTTCACCACCCCGTTTTGCAGCGTCATGCGGCAATAGACGTGCCGCGGTACGCCCCTACAGTTTGTGCGGTCGGGCTTAATGACGCAAGACCGCGGCAAGGTGTGGCTTGTCGCGGTCATGTGTTGTCGTTGTTGTGTCACTCGGGATTGCCCGGCGGCATGAAGCGTGAGGGGTCCTCATTGTCTTGCCGAGGCTCTTCGGCGGGCGGAGCAGGCTCTTGGGCTTGCGGTGGCGTGGGTGTCGCGACATTGCGCTTGCGGCGACCGGTGAATCCCTCCTCGATGGCGCGGATGTGGCGGCGCGACTGCTCAAGGCTGCGGTCGATGGTATCGTCCACGGCGCGCTCTATCACTTGATTGAACGAGAACGGCATGAGCGACACGATGGCCGACACCAATGCGGCGAAAAACAGGCCAAAACTCAAACGGTTGCCCCATCCCAGCCCCACGATGGCGAAACCCTCGCCCAAATCGTCGATGGGAGCCACCTCGGGAGCGTGGCGCAAGGCCACCTCGTGCAGATTGCTCGTGTAGACGTAGAACAGAATTACCGTGGTGATGGCCACGATGGTGAGGATGCTCCAGTGACGATTCTTGAGGCAGTTGAAACCTATAGCCGCAAAACTCGCGATGAACGGCAGCAGTGCCTCGAGCACACGCAGCAGACCGTTGGCATGCGAGATGTGACCCGCCGTGAACTCCCACCCCGTGAGCCCTCCAGTAAGCGACAACTCAAAGTAGGGCAAGAAGGTGTAGCACACCAGTGCCAGCACGAGCAATATGTTGGTTATCGGTTTCAAAGCGATGAAGGGTTAGCGTCGTCGGTTGCGCACCGAGCGCACGGCACCACTGTTGCCGCTCGAACTCTTGGTGCGTTGTTTCACCTTGGGTTCACTCTTCTTGCTGCGCTTGGAAGTGGATTTCTTCTTGTCGCTCTTGCCGCTGCGCTTGGTGGTGCGTTTCTCCACCTTTTCGGTAGCCTCGTTGTCGCCATCCACGTTTTCGCCATCGGCGTCCTCTTCCATCTCCTTCTTGGCCTTGGCAGCCAGAAGTTCCTCGCGGTCGGGCACCCACAATTCCTTGTCGAAGCGCTTGAGGCGCTGCTCGATGCTGTCCTGTGCGTGACGCAGCGCGTCGTCGTCGGGATACATCTGCATGAGCGACTGGTTGCGCATGTTCTTGGTCTTGTAGATTTCGCCCTCATACATGTTCAACTTGAAGAAATCGTCGAGGCTGTAGCGAGCCAGGTTGTTGTCGTCGTCGGTGAACACATATTGCTGTGCCAGGTAGGGGCGCACATCGTTGAGTTTGACCCAGAACATGGGATACTTCACACCCTCGCCACCCCACTCGTCGGTGCGGTGCAGCACCGGGCACAGGGCGTCGACTTGCGCCTTCATCTTGTTGCTGCGCGTGTCAAACTCGTAGCGCTCGATGATGTAGTAACTCAAGATTTCGTTGCCAGGGATGTAACTGTTGTCAATCTCATACTTGGGATGCTTCTCGCTACTGCCCTTAGCCTCGGTGAAGGGGATGTGGAAACGGTCGAGCAACTCGCTCACCTTCACGCGATATTCGTCGGTGAACATCTCTCGCCCATCGAGGTACTCATAGGCCGGCACTTGCCCGTCGGCAAGCAACCCGATGATGATGTAGAACAAGTTCTTGCCGTCGGCATTCGGCTCCTCGGGATAGTAGAGGGCGGGGTTGCGGCCTTTGGTCAAGTCGAGCGAGCGGTAGATGATTTTCATCCACTGCAAATCGGCATCGCTGGCTTGTTTCACCTCGAAGAACGATTGCTGTCGGTCGGTGATTTGCATGCCCGCGTCGCCTTTTTTCTTGCGATCGCCAGCCTCACGTTTCACCACTTGTGCGTTGATGGCCAGAGCCACCGTAGCGGTGAGCAAGAGTGCGATGATGTGCTTTGTCATATTCATTGTCGTGATATGAGTGTTTTGTACTTGCTTAATTGACGATTACCTCCATGGGGGCGAGGTCACGTTGTATGCCGTCGGGGCCGGTGGCCTTGACGCGCGAGATGTAGAACCGCTTGCCACGCTGCAATCGCTTGATGGCGGTGAGTTGGCGCTCGCTGAAGTTGGCACCCGCCGACACCTCGGGGATGGCGTTGCCCATCTGGTCGAAGAACACCGTCTCGAAACTCAACACCTTGTAGTCGATGTTCAGCATATCGTCGTCGATGGCGGCATCCACACCGCGTGCGGTCATGATAGTGGCCTTGGGGAACGGACGTCCACCCTTGTAGCGCACGGTGTTGCCCTTGTCGTCCTTGTAGGCGATGAATGGCATGGGGTCGGGCAGTTTGCGCACACGGAAGGTGGTGGAGCCCACATTGGTGCGCTGTCCGTCCATCTCGGCGGTGACGCTAATCACGCACTCGGCTCCCACCTGCGTGGGTCGCGCAATCCAACCTCCGGCACCCTTGGTGAGCGAGCCGTTGGTCATGGTGGCGCTGATGCTGCTCTCGGGCACGCCCGGCACAGCGATGGAGATGGGGTTGTTGATGCCGGCATAGAGCACGTTCATCATGGTGGCGCTCACGGTGGCCAGCGGGTCGATGACGGTGTAGGACGAGCGGAAGTCACGCTTGGTCACGGTGCCGTCGCGGCCCACCACCTCAATCCAGCCGGCATAGTCGAAGTTGCCGGCGGCACTGGTGCCTACCTCATAGAGACCACGGTCGTTGGTCAACTGGTGGCCGTTCACATACACGATGGGGCGCTGCGTGGTGTCCACGGCAGCCATGAGGATGTTGGCCGAGTATTTCGTGCCACGCATCACGATGCGCGACTGGGGCACCACAAAGGCGTCCACGAGGTTCACGCGAAGGTCGCCCAGGTCCACGTTGGTGATGATTTGGTTCAGCACCTCGCCCTCGGCATATCGGATGTCGTTCTGGAGTTTCGTGAGCAGGGTGACGGCAGCAATCGTGGGCATGTTTTCAAACATGGTCTCCTCCCACTTTTTGCCGCTAATCTCTCCTCCTGCCGCCGTCTTGATGGCTGCTGTGGACAGTGCTTGCTCCAGGTTGGCACGCTTGGCGCTATCGTCGATAAACGAGATGATGTAGTTGCGGTAGGCGTCGATGCGCTTGTGCAGCGCGCCGCCCTGACCGCCCGTGGCGGCAAGCATCACCTCCGATGCAGCATCGAGGTTCTCCTTGTTTTGTATGTTCTTCACATCGCCCTCGGGACCATCGGCGTGACGCACGATTTCCAGTTTCAGAGAGTCGATGTAATCATATAGTTCGTCGGTAGTGCGACGCACCTCGTTGGCCTTGTCGAGCCACACCTTGCCTTTCTCGGGGTTCTTGTTGTTGAACTCCTGCAGTTGCGCCAGCAACGCCATGTTGCGGGCGGTGATGGTGCGGTTAGAGCGCGACAGGCCGTCCTCTACCTGGCTGAACCCGTTGAGCACGTCGCTCGACACGTTCAGCGCAAGCATGGCCGTCAAGACGATGTACATGAGGTTAATCATCTTTTGACGGGGCGACATGCGACCCACGGTCTGATTTTTTGCTGAAGCCATAATTCAGTGCTGAATGTTGAATTATGAATGGTTGATTGCTAACTGATGAATGAACGGTTGTTTCACGCCTGGTCGGGCTGATTGTCGTCGGCCTCCATGCCGGGCATGCCGGTCATGGGACGATACATGTTCACCGTCATGGCCTTAATCATCTTCTCATAGACGCTGTTGAGTTGCTTCATGTAGCGAGCCATCTTCTCGGTCTCGTCGCAGTAGTGTGCGCTCTCGGCGGCCGATTTCTCGTACATGTCGCGGATGTCTTTGAGTCCGCGGTTCACGCGGTCGATGCTATCGAGTTGCGAACTGATGCTCTTGAGTTGAATCTCGTAGATGGTGTTCAGTCCGCCGATGTTGCGGTTCAGGGCCTCCATCTGCTCCACATAGCCGGTGGAACTCTGCGTGATGTTCTCGCTGTTGTCGGTGATGGCACGATAACTGCCCAGCAGGGTCTCGCTCACCTGGTTCAGGGCCGTGGTGGTGCTGGCGAGTTTCTCCATCTGCTCGCTGATGGTAGCCATCTGGCTCAGATACTGCTGCGTGGCGTCGGTGAGTTCGGCCATGCGCGACAGTTGGTCGCTGGCGGCGGCCATCTTGGCGATGCTCTCGCTGAGCGAGCGCGTGTCGTCCTCGCTCAGGTCGATGCCCTGCGGCAAGCCCACTACGCCCTTGGCCTGGGCGGGCGTGATGCTGCCGGCAAGCGCCTGCGTCATGTCGCCCTCGCCCTCGCCTGTGGCGCCACCGCCACCGCCGCCGGCAATCACGATGCCACTGCCGCTATTGAAGTCGGGACGGTCCTCGGGGTCTTTCGACGCCAGCACGGGAAACACCTCTTCCCAGTGATATTGCTGCTCGGGACGGTCAAAGGCGGTGAGGATGAACATGAGCACCTCGGTACCCATGCCTATCGACAACAGCGTGTTGCCACCCGGCAAGTGCAGAATCTTGAACAATGCACCCCAAATCACCACTGCTGCGCCGATGCTATAGGCTGCGTTGAAGAAACGTTGTCCGCTCTCGCCCGAGAGGAACTTCTCCACCACGTTCTTATATCGTTTGATTTTGCCCATCGTTGTTATTGAAATATAGGGTTAGAGATATCGATATTTTTTATTTTTTGCGTTTTGACTTGGCATAGCCCACCTTGGAGCGCACGCATCGGAAACCGATGTAGGAGCGCTGCTCGTTCTGGTACTCCCACATCCTGATGTCGGAACGGATGTTATGCGCCACGTCCTTCCATGAGCCGCCACGCACGATTTTGCGCGACATCTTGTAGGGGTCGCGACCGTCGCCGCTCTGGTTGCCCAGGTCGATGTTGTAGCGATATTCCGGGTTGAGGTCGCTGGTCATGCGGTCCACGCTCTCGGTGTAGGCCGTCGAGGTCCACTCGCTCACGTTACCCGCCATGTCATAGAGGCCGAAGTCGTTAGGCTGATAGGTGCCCGTGGGCGACGTGATGATGCTACCGTCCTTCACATAGTTACCCTCCTGGGGCTTGAAGTTGGCATAGAAGCATCCGTCGTCCTCGGTGAGTGGCACTTCGCCCTCCCAGGGATAGCGGTTCTCGTTGATGCCGGCACGTGCGGCAAACTCCCACTCGGCCTCGGTGGGCAGGCGATAGGGCTCCACATAGATGTTGCCCTGTTTGCCCAGCGACTTCTTGAGGAAGTCGGTGCGCCACACGCAGAAGGCGTTGGCCTGCTCCCAACTCACACCCACCACCGGGTGGTTGTTGTAGTTGCCGGCAGAGAAGTACATGCGCACATAGGGCTCGTTGTAGGCGTTCTCGAAATCGTTGACCCAGCACGTGGTATCGGGATAGATGTTCACGATGTAGGTGTTCAGGAAGTCGTAGTCGCTCTGCATGGCCCGAGTGATGGTCTGCCTGACGATGCGTCCCTCGTCGTCGACCCAAGCGGTGTCCTTGCTGATGGTGGGCACGGTGAGGTCCACGTCGTGGTCGGTGTTATAGTCGCGGCGCAGGGCGTCGAAGCGATGCTTGCGCTTGGCGGCCTCGGTGAGGTTGTACACCTCATAGCGGAAGTTCATCTGCGAGGCATCCAGTTCGCGGGCGCCCGTGATGGGATTAGTGCGATACACGCTCTCGATGGCACGCTCCTCGTCTTCGCTGGGGTTCTTCCAGGGAATATTCTTGTTCCAGTTCAAGTGCGGGGTCACGGGGTTGCCGTCTTTGTCCTCCTCAATCTTGAACTCCTCGTTGCCGCCATAGGCGGGGTCGGCGAGGCGTTCGCGGATGATGGAGTCGCGCACATAGTGCACAAACTGGCGGTACATGGCATTCGAAACCTCTTTCTCGTCCATCCAGAAGGCA
>CACWKM010000099.1 GCA_902761475.1 uncultured Bacteroidales bacterium | reverse complement strand
TGAAAATCGAAATTTTCATTTTACCCCAGCCCAGAAAACCCAGAACAGCCAGAAAACCCAGAACAGCCAGAAAACCCAGAACAGCCAGAAAATCCAGTCCAGCCAGTCCCCCCCCTCTCCTCTCTCAGCGCTTGATGCCGCGGTCGTTCAGCGCTGCGCGATAGCGGTTGGCGTTGGCGTTGTGCTCGGCATAACTCGCCGTGAAGTTGTGGTAGCCGCTGAAGTCCTCACGAGCGCACATATAGATGTAGTTGTGCTGCGGGGCGTGCAGCACGGCGTCGATGGTGGCCTTCTCGGGCAAACGGATGGGCCCCGGCGGCAAACCCGCCACGCGGTAGGTGTTGTAAGGCGACTCCACGCGCAGCATCGCGACGCTCAACCGGCGGATGCCGAAGTCGCCAAGGGCAAACTTCACCGTGGGGTCGGCCTGCAAGGGCATGCCAGTGTGGATGCGGTTCAGGTACAGGCGCGCCACCTTGCCGCGCTCGTCGCGCTTGGCGGTCTCCTCCTCGACAATCGAGGCGATGATGACCACCTCGTCGGGCGTGAGGCCCAGTGCCTGGGCAGCCTGCTGGCGCTCGGCGGTCCAGAAGCGGTCGTAGTAACCCTTCATGCGGTCGAGCAGTTGCTCGGGAGTGATGTCCCAGTAGAACTCGTAACTGTCGGGGATGAGCAAGCACCCGATGGTGGTGGGTGTCTTGCCATAGCGGGCGCACAGCGCGGTGTCGGCAAGGGCGGCACGCATGGTGTCGGCATCGACCATGAAGCGCTGGCCCCAGCGCGCGCACCACTCGTCGAGCGTGCGCACATTGTTGAAGGTGAACTTCACCCCCGCGGGCGCTCCGCCGCGCAGCAGGCGCATTGCCGAGAACGTCGACATGCCCTGCTTGACCTTGAACGCGCCCTGGCGGCGGCTCACGTCGCTCCCGGTGAGGCGCAACAGGCATTTCACACGCGAGGCATAGGACGCACTCGTGGCCGAGGCCAACGAGTCGCACACCACCTCCACACTGCTGCCACGGCGCACTTTCACCATGCCGTCGCACGGCGCACCGCCGGCAAGCAGCCACACGCCACACGCCACACACATCATCACCACGGCGCCACACGCCGCAAGCATCAATCGCTTCTTCATCATCGTCCCAAAAGAGTCAATTCATCATTCCTAATTCCTCATTCCTCATTAAACCAGTTCTCCCAGCAGGGTGGCGCTGGTGGCACTGTTCACACGGCACATCACGCGGTCGCCCACATGGGTGTCGCCAGCGGCAAACACCACCACCTTGTTCTGCTCGGTGCGCCCGAACATATCGCTTGCCGAGCGCTTGCTGCGACCCTCCACGAGCACCTCGAAGGTGTGTCCCACGTCGCGGCGGTTGCTGCACAGCGACAGTTCGTTTTGCAGCGCGATGAGGCGGTTCAAGCGGTCGATTTTCACCTCCTCGGGCACGTTGTCGGGCAGGTTGCGCGCCGCAAAGGTGCCCGGACGCTCGCTATACTTGAACATGAACGCCGCGTCAAAGCCCACCTCGCGCATCAGGCTCAGCGTGAGCGCGAAGTCCTCCTCGGTCTCGTCGTGGAAGCCGGTGAACACGTCGGTGGTGATGGCGCACTGAGGCATGGCGGCACGGATGCGCGCCACGCGGTCGAGATACCAGGCGCGGGTGTACTTGCGGTTCATGAGTTTGAGCACCTTGTCGCTGCCGCTCTGCACCGGCAGGTGGATGTGCTTGCAAATGTTGGCATGAGTGGCCATGGCGGCGATGATGTCGTCGCTCAGGTCCTCGGGATTGCTGGTGGTGAAGCGCACGCGCATCTCGGGGGCAGCCTGCGCCACGAGTCCCAGCAGGGCGGCAAAGTCCACCGCCGTGCCGTCGTCGCCGCGATACAGGTAGGAGTTCACGTTCTGCCCCAGCAGGGTCACCTCCTTGTAGCCGCGCGTCTGCAGGTCGGCAAGTTCGCGCAAGATGCTCTGCGGCTCGCGGCTGCGCTCACGGCCACGCGTGTAGGGCACGATGCAGTAGGTGCAGAAGTTGTTGCACCCGCGCATGATGCTGATGAAGCCGCTCACACGACTGCCGCCCACCCGCGTGGGCACGATGTCGCGATAGGTCTCAGTGGTCGAGAGTTGCGTGCTGATGGCCTTCTCGCCATGCTCGGCAAGGCCGATGAGTTGCGGCAACTCCAGGTAGTTGTCGGGGCCGGCCACCAGGTCCACGTCGTAGTCGTCGATGAGGGCGCGCTTCATGCGCTCGGCCATGCAGCCCAGGATGCCCACCACGAGGCGGCGAGCGCGGTGACGACGCAGCGCGTTGAGTTGGTTCAGGCGCGACACGATGCGCTGCTCGGCGTTGTCGCGCACCGAGCACGTGTTGATGAAGATGGCGTCGGCGGCGTCGAGTTCCGAGCACACCTCATAGCCCGCCATGCCCATCACCGTGGCAACGACCTCGCTATCGGCCACATTCATCTGGCAGCCATAAGTTTCGATATACAGTTTTTTCATCTCTCTTTTGTTAAAGCCGGGAACCACCACGAGTTCCCCATTATAAAACATTGCGTGCGATGGTCCACACGATGGTCACGACGAGATAGGCGACAGCCACCCATGTGGCGTTAAGCGCGCGATAGAATCCGGGCTTGAGCGCCCTGAGCCACTGCGCGACGAGCAGGACCGCCACCAGTGGCAGCGAGAGCACCAGCAGCGCGTTATAGCGCAAGGCGTTGAGCACCTCGCCGTGCAGCAAGGCGTGAATGGCACGTTGCGAGCCGCACCCCGGGCATTGGTAGCCCGTGGTGGCATAGAACAGACACCGCGGAAACACGCTCGTCGTCGACGGGTCGTAGCGATAATAGACCACCACAGCCACTGTCGCGACAATCGCCACCGCCGTCCACACGATGGCGCGTCTCATGGCGCTCACAGCATGAGCAGCGGCAGCAAGGGCTGGAACACGATGCCGGCGACGATGCCGCCAATGCACCACCATGCGCCTTTCTCGCTGGCACTACGCGCAGCGGCGAGGTCACCGCTCTGCAGGGCCGACGACACCTTGCTGGCATACAAAATGGCCACCACACCGCAAGGCACGCAGCACAGCACGGTGGTGATGATGGCCCACACCAAGTTGGTGGGCGGCAATTCCTGCTCGGGCTGAGCGGGGACGGGCTGTTGCTGCGCGGCGGCCCAGGGTTGCTGGGCGGGCAGCACCACGGGCGCTGCGGCAGGTGCTGCGGCAGGTGCTACGGCCTCGTCGGGAGGAAGCACCGGCGGCACAGCGGCGGCCACAGGCTCCTCGGCAACTTCGGTCACCTCGGACGCCTCGGACGCCTCGGGCAACACCTCGGGGGCAGATGACAGCGCGGGCTGCGACACCTCGGCGGTAGGCAACAAACAGATGGTGAGTTCGGCAAGGCTGCTCACGGGAACCCACTCGGCAAGACCCTCGCGCCACACATAGGCATCGCGAGTCAAACCCTTGGCCTTCAGTTCCTCGAAGGTCAACGGACCCTCCTGAACGCCATCCTGGTTAATCCAATATTTTACCATAGTCATAGATGAAACTTTCCTATCAACTCGCAAAGTTAGTGCAAGCCGAGCGAAAATGCAAATTCATTTGCGATTTTCCGAGGCGCAGCCTAACTTCGCGGCCGCCAGGCCGCAACGTTAGTGCAAGCCGAGCGAAAATGCAAAATGAAAACTGCAAATTTTGCGATTTCGCCACCCTAGAACATCTAGCGCCTCTAGAACATCTAGAAAATCTAGAACTGCAAGAAAACCCAGAGCCTCCATTGCCCCGCGCCCCCCTCTCGCCCCCAGCAGAAAATTTTGTTCAAGTGGAAAATAATACTTATCTTTGCAAACGATGAAAGAGCAACCACACACGCGACCTCAGCACGGCCACCGCGACCAGCGCGGCCGACGCAGGGTGGCGCGTGTCGTTGCACAACAACCACTTCTAATCAAGTCAATTAACAACCATACAAACTAACTAATTTATTAACCTTTCAACATGCTACATTCATTATGAGAAGAATCTTATCTCTATTTTTGTTGACATTGTTGTTCACCGTGGGCTACGCTGCCGACGTCACCATTGATTTCAGCAGTGGGTACAGCAATCAGCAGGAAGTGCAGTCTGTCAGTAGTGGCGATATCACCGTCACATTCGACAAGGGCACGAACAGCAACACGCCAAAGTATTACTCCACAGGAGAGGCCGTGCGCTGCTATGCCGGCAACAACTTCACCGTGTCATCTTCGGGTGACAACATTGGCGAAATCAAACTCACCTTTGGAAGTGGCGATGGCTCAAATGCCATCACCACCGATGTGGGCACCTTTGTTAGTCCCACATGGACCGGCGACGCCAGCAAAGTGACGTTCACCATTGGTGGAACCAGTGGAAACCGCCGCATCCAGAAGATTGAAATCACCTACGCCGAGGGCGGCGACCAGCCCGCTGAGGTTGCCACTCCCGTCATCACCGTGGCAAGCAGTTTCGAGGAGGGCGCCAACGAGTCGCTCAGCATCAGTTGCGCCACCGCGGGTGCCACCATCTACTACTCCATCGCCAAGGGCGACGATTATCTCGTTGAGTCGGTGGAGTATGACGATGCCGTTGACCTGAGCGGATATGAGGCTGGCGAGTACGCCGTCGAGGCTTTCGCTATGTTGGACGACGAAACCAGCGATATCGCCGAGGCCACCTTCACCATCACCGAGCCCGCCGGACCCGCTGGAAGCACAGCCACCTTCGGACCCAACTTCTCTGCATCTAACTGGACGGTAATCACAGCAGACAAAGACTATTCTTGGACTAAAGATGGTGCAACCCTTCTGATTGAGAAAAGTGGGTCGGGCACACCAACTTCGCAAGGTTTGACCGCTGAACATTTGCGCATTTACAAGTATGCACAAATCACGATTTCGGGCGACTTGCCCATTGAATCGATTCAATTCACTGTGGTTTCGGGATATAAACTCTCCGACCTCACCCCGAGCACTGGCGATATCGATGGCGCCGAATGGATTCCCGCTGGCGATGTGTACTCTGTCACCTTTGTCGCGGGCGCTCAAGTGCGCGTGTCGGAGATTTTAGTCACCTTCAAAGAAGTTGATCCCGACGTCGTGGCTACTCCCGTCATCACCGTGAAGTCGCAGTTCGAGGAGGGCGCCAACGAGTCGCTCAGCATCAGTTGCGCCACCGCGGGTGCCACCATCTACTACTCCATCGAGAAAGACGGCGAGACCCTCGTTGAGTTGGAGGAGTATGACGGTGCCGTTGACCTGAGCGAATATGAGGCTGGTGAATATACCGTCGAGGCTTTGGCAGAAAATGGCGACGCAACCAGCGACGTGGCCAACGCCACCTTCACCATCACCGAGCCCGTAGCGCCCCTCACCAGTCTGGCCCAAGTGCAGGCACTCGAAACTAGCACCGAGTTCACCTTCGGCGCTAAGACCGCTGTGCTCGGCAGGACGTCTAACAAACGTAACCTCTTCATTGTTGACCTTGACAATGCGGCCGGCCTTATGGTCGACGGTGGCGCAAACAACGCCTGGGGCGACGACTACGTGTTCGGCAAAGCCATTGGCAGTGGTTGGAGTGGAAAGAAAGCCATCTATAACGGACAGCCCGAGGCCACCAACACCCAGAACTTCGCCATCGACGGCACCGCCGAGGTGCAGCCGTTGTCAATCGATGCCACGGACGTCACCGCTGACAACTATGGCCGCTACGCCGTGATAGAGAACGCCACGGTGGCCGCTGGTGGTGATATCGAGGGCTACACCCTCTACAACCAGTTGGGCATCGACATGGCAAATGTCGCTGCCGGCACCTACAATGTCTATGGCATCATTGGCCTCTACAACCAGACCCTGCAATTCTGGCCCATGCGCTACGAGCCGATTGAAGACCCCACCTTCGTGGCTGCTCCCACCATCACCGTGACGCCGCGCTTCGGCGTGGGTGCCGACGAGGCCATCTTCATCGACTGCGCCACCGAGGGTGCCACCATCTACTACTCCATCGAGAAAGACGGCGAGACCCTCGTTGAACTTGAGGAGTACACCGGCCCGATTGACCTGAGCCAGTATGAGGCTGGTGAATATACCGTCGAGGCTTTGGCAGAAAATGGCGACAATATGAGCGACGTGGCCAACGCCACCTTCACCATCACCGAACCCGTAGAGGCTGTGGAGTATCAGTTGGTGACCAGCACCAACGACCTCCAGGGCGGCGACTTCGTCATCTTCTCGAGCGGACACGCTGCCGGCCTGGGCGCAAATGGCGACGGCATTAACAGCGGCTTCACATTCAACGGCGACAAGGTAGAGGTTGAGACCGAGGACATCCTTGTGCTCTCCATCATTCCCGCCAACACCGTGGGCGAGTTTGCCATCATGCATGGCGAGAAGTACATGAACCTGGGCAGTGGTGCTACTCCCACCTTCGTCAACGATTCCCACGCATGGCCCATCGAAATCGACGAGGACGGCAATGCCACCATCCATGGTGCCACTTCTAACCCCGACA
>CACWKM010000098.1 GCA_902761475.1 uncultured Bacteroidales bacterium | reverse complement strand
ACGGCACGTTCTTGCCGTCGGCACTGAAAACGGATGTCATTCCGATTTTCTTTCCTAATAATCCTGGCATTTCTCTTGATGTTTTAATAAAATAATAACTTGGTGTGTTGTTTTGTTCTCGCTGTGTGAATTGTTGCTTTCTTTTAAAAGTGCTCGCACGGCAGGTACTAGACCTTGATTTCCACTTCCACGCCGCTGGGCAACTCGAGTTTCATCAGAGCGTCCACAGTCTTGGCGGTGGAGTTCAGGATGTCGATCAAGCGCTTGAACGACGACAACTGGAATTGCTCGCGAGACTTCTTGTTGACGAAAGTCGAGCGGTTCACGGTGAAGATACGCTTGTGCGTGGGCAGGGGGATGGGACCACTCACCACGGCGCCGGTAGCCTTCACAGTCTTCACAATCTTCTCGGCCGACTTGTCGACCAAGGTGTGATCGTAAGATTTCAACTTAATTCTAATTTTTTGGCTCATATTGACTTGATGATAAAAATTTGTTGTCTTGCTGTTTTCTATTTGATTTCTTGACAGGTCACTTAAGCAGGTCCACGCGGCCCTGGCACTCGGTGAGCACCTTCTCGGCGATGGCGCGGCTCACCTCGCTGTAGTGCGAGAAACTCATCGTGCTGGTGGCGCGTCCGCTGGTGATGGTGCGCAGCGCGGTCACGTAGCCGAACATCTCGGCCAGCGGGGCCACGGCCTTGACGATGCGCGCGCCGCTGCGGCTGGTCTCCATGCCTTGCACCTGGCCGCGACGCTTGTTCAGGTCGCCTATCACGTCGCCCATGTTCTCCTCGGGGGTCACCACCTCTACCTTCATGATGGGCTCGAGCAGCACCGGCTTGGCCTTGACGCAGGCGTTGCGGAACGCCTGCATGGCGCAAAGTTCAAACGAGAGTTGGTCGCTGTCCACAGGGTGGAACGAGCCGTCGAGCACGGTAACCTTGAGTTGCTCCACGGGGTAGCCGGCGAGCACACCGCTGCGCATGGCGTTCTGGAATCCCTTGGCAATCGACGGGATGAACTCCTTGGGGATGTCGCCGCCCTTCACCTCGTCGATGAATTGCAGGCTGCCCTCGAAGTCGTCGTCCACGGGCTCCACGCGGCAGATGATGTCGGCAAACTTGCCGCGTCCACCGGTCTGCTTCTTGAACACCTCGCGCAACTCCACGGGGCGGCTGATGGTCTCCTTGTAGGTGACCTGCGGCTGGCCCTGGTTGCACTCCACGTTGAACTCGCGGCGCAAGCGGTCGATGATGATGTCCAGATGCAACTCGCCCATGCCGCGGATGATGGTCTGGCCGGTCTCCTCGTTGGTCTCCACCTGGAAGGTGGGGTCCTCCTCCGAGAGTTTTTGCAGGCCCACGCCCAGGCGGTCGAGGTCCTTCTGCGTCTTGGGCTCCACGGCGATTCCGAGCACGGGTGCGGGGAAGTCCATGGCCTCGAGCACGATGGGATGGTTCTCGCTGCACAGCGTGTCGCCAGTGCGCACGTCCTTGAATCCCACGCCGGCGCCAATGTCGCCGCAACCGATGGTCTCCATGGGGTTCTGCTTGTTGCTGTGCATCTGGAACAGGCGCGAGATGCGCTCCTTCTTGCCCGAACGCGAGTTGTACACATAACTGCCAGCGTCGATTTGGCCGCTATACACGCGGAAGAACACCAGTCGTCCCACATAGGGGTCGGTAGCGATCTTGAACACCAGCGCGCACATGGGGTCCTCGAAGATGGGACGGCGCACCTCCTCCTTGTCGGGGTCGGTCATCGCGTGTCCCACGAGTTCGCCAGCGTCGCTGGGGCTGGGCAGATAGGCGCACACGGCGTCGAGCAGGGGCTGCACGCCCTTGTTCTTGAAGGAACTGCCGCACAACATGGGCACGATGTCCATCTTGAGCGTGGCGGCACGCAGGGCGCGCTTGATCTCGTCCACGGTAATCGTCGACGGGTCGTCGAAGTACTTGGCCATCAGGTCGTCGTCATACTCGGCCACGGCCTCCAGCATCTTGTCGCGGAAACTTTGTGCCTCCTCGACCATGTCGGCCGGAATGTCCTCTACCGAGTACTCAGCGCCCAGGGTCTCGTCGTGCCAGTAGAGCGCCTTCATGGCGATGAGGTCAATCACGCCCTTGAAGTGCTCCTCGGCGCCTATGGGCAACTCGATGGGGCACGGGTTGGCTCCCAGGATGTCGCGCATCTGACGCGCCACCTCCAGGAAATTGGCTCCCGAGCGGTCCATCTTGTTCACATAGGCAATGCGTGGCACATTGTACTTGTCGGCCTGGCGCCACACCGTCTCGCTCTGCGGCTCCACACCGCCCACTGCGCAGAACGTGGCGACAGCACCGTCGAGCACGCGGAGCGAGCGCTCCACCTCCACGGTAAAGTCGACGTGTCCCGGCGTGTCAATGAGATTGATCTTGTACTTCTGGCCGTCGTAGTTCCAGAATGCTGTGGTGGCAGCCGAGGTGATTGTGATGCCTCGCTCCTGCTCCTGCACCATCCAGTCCATGGTGGCGGCACCGTCGTGCACCTCACCGATGCGGTGGGTCAAGCCGGTGTAGTACAAGATGCGCTCACTCGTCGTGGTCTTACCGGCATCGATGTGTGCCATGATGCCGATGTTGCGGGTGTATTTCAGTTGTTCGTCAGCCCTCATTGTTTTTTTTGCTTAACTCCCTGTCAGGCTATCAAAACCTGAAGTGTGCGAATGCGCGGTTAGCCTCGGCCATGCGGTGCATGTCCTCTTTGCGCTTGAATGCTCCACCCTGCTCGTTGTAGGCGTCCATAATCTCGGCAGCCAGTTTGTCGGCCATAGTCTTGCCGCCACGCTTGCGAGCATAGTTGATCAGATTCTTCATCGAGATCGACTCCTTGCGGTCGGGGCGAATCTCGGTAGGCACCTGGAAGGTGGCACCGCCCACGCGGCGCGACTTCACCTCCACTTGCGGGGTGACCTTCTCCAAGGCCTCTTTCCAGATTTCGAGCGGGGTCTTCTCCTCGCTGTTCATCTTCTTGCCCACGAGTTCGAGAGCCGTATAGAAGATGCGGTAAGACGTGTTCTTCTTACCATCATACATGAGATGATTCACAAATTTCGAGACGCGCACGTCGCCGAACACGGGGTCGGGCAGCACGATGCGTTTTTTTGGCTTTGCCTTTCTCATTGTTGCTTGTTCGCTTTTTAATAGTTTTAAGTCTGCTTGGTTGTTGCTTCTTTGTTCTTCAACCGCCGCCGCTGCGGCAGTTTACTCAACCATGGAACGTCTTCCCAATAAAACCAAAAACTAATTGTTTGTCAATAAATGAATTGATTTGAAAAGTGTTTTGTTGTCAAGACCGTGATTTTACTTCTTGGCAGCCTTGGGGCGCTTGGCTCCATACTTGGAGCGACGCTGGGTGCGGCCGGCAACACCTGCGGTATCGAGGGTGCCACGCACAATGTGATAGCGCACACCGGGGAGGTCCTTCACACGACCACCGCGCACCATCACGATGCTGTGCTCCTGCAAATTGTGACCCTCACCAGGGATGTAGGAGTTCACCTCCTTGCCATTGGTCAATCTCACACGCGCAACCTTGCGCATCGCCGAGTTAGGCTTCTTGGGCGTGGTAGTGTACACGCGAACGCACACACCGCGACGCTGAGGACAAGAATCCAGAGCAGGCGATTTACTGACTGATGCCAGCGAAGTACGGCCTTTTCTTACCAATTGTTGAATTGTAGGCATTTCTTGTTACTTTTAGTTTTTGTTTTTTAAATAATGAATTGTTTTTATTGGTGCTTTTCAAGGCCTCACACAAGCCTATCATCCACTAAATCAAATCCTTAGTGAACGATATCTCGCATTTTTCCACGAAAAGCGTTGCAAAGTTACACACTAATTTCCTAACTACCAAATGTTTTAGGCCGCATTTTAATATAAATAAGGTGTGGAGAGACCCCATCGGGGCTGCCCTCCACACCTAACTATGTATTGTTCAACCGTTTCTAAATCCCTTAAATTTACTCAAAATTTAAAAGGTTTAACATTTTTTAACTCGATGCCGCGGCAATCCTTCGCGCTCAATATCAATTCCTCGCGCGGCACCACCCAGTCGATGCCCAGCGCGGGATCGTCGAAGCGCAGCGTGCATTCCGACTGCGGAGCATACACATTGTCCACCTTATACTGGAACTGGGCGTCGTCGCTGAGCACCACAAAGCCGTGGGCAAATCCACGCGGGACGAACAACTGGCGGCCACTGCTGGCGGTGAGTTCCACGGACACATGGCGGCCATAGGTGGGACTGTCCTGTCGCAAGTCCACCACCACGTCGAGCACCGTGCCGCGCGACACGCGCACCAGTTTGGCCTGGCTATACTCGCCCGCCTGGAAATGGAGCCCGCGCAACACGCCGCGTCGCGACACCGACTCGTTGTCCTGCACAAAATGCACCGGACCAATGTGACGCACAAACTCGTCCTCGCGCCACACCTCGCTGAAGTAGCCGCGCTCGTCGCCATAGCGCACCGGAGTGATCATCCACACCCCCTTGATTTCAGTTTCTACAAATTCCATGATTGATGCCGTTGTCGCTTCTACACCTTATTTATATATATAGGCACATCATTAGTGCTTGCCGAGCCACTCATGAAACCACGTCTTCAGCCAGCGAGAAAAACCGCTTCATAGCCGCTTTTTTGTTTAAGTCCACCTGCGGGAATGCGAGATGATGTATTGTGCAATCTGCACGGCATTGAGTGCGGCGCCCTTCTTGATTTGGTCGCCCACCACCCAGAATGTGAGGCCGTTGTCGCTGCTGAAATCCTCGCGGATGCGTCCCACATACACTGGGTCGCAGCCGGTGCACAGGGTGGGCATGGGATAGACGTTGGCGCGGGGCTCGTCCATGACCACGATGCCCGGGGCCAGATGGAACGCCGCGCGAGCCTGGTCGGGGGTGATGGGACGCTCGGTCTCAATCCACACGGCCTCGCTGTGGGTGCGCATCACCGGCACACGCACGCAAGTGGCGCTCACGCGGATGTCGCTGTGCATGATTTTGCGGCTCTCGTAATACATCTTGGCCTCCTCGCGCGTGTAGTCGGCGTCGCCAAACACGTCGATGTGGGGAATCACGTTGTAAGCCAACTGGTGCTGGAAATGCTTCACGGTGGTCTCGCGCTTGCCGTGCGCTATCTCGGCGAACTGCAAGGCGAGTTCGTCCATAGCCTCCAGGCCCGCGCCACTGGCAGCCTGATAGGTGGCCACTTGCACATTCTTGATGTGCGAGATGTTGTCGAGCGGTTTCAGCGCCGTCACCAGCAAGATGGTGGTGCAGTTGGGATTGGCGATGATGTTGCGCGGTGCATCCAGGGCGTCGTCGCCGTTCACCTCGGGCACCACGAGGGGCACGTCGTCGTCGAGGCGAAAGGCGCTCGAGTTGTCTATCATGATGGTGCCATACTTGGTGATGGTGGGGGCAAACTCCACGGCGGCCTTGGCGCCGGCGCTCACAAAGGCAACGTCGATGTCCTTGAAATCGTCGTTGTGCTGCAACAACTTCACCACATAGTCCTCACCACGAAAAGTGAAGATGCGGCCTGCGCTACGCTTGGAGCCGAACAGCACCAAATCGTCGACGGGGAAATTTTGCTCGTCGAGCACACGCATAAATTCCTGTCCCACGGCGCCGCTGGCGCCAACGATTGCAACTCTCATGATAGTGTGTAAATGATTGATTGGTTAATCGGTAATAGAATGGCTACGAAATGGCACTACGGCTTGATGTGCGTGCCGTGGTTGTCGTCGCCCAGATAGGCAGCGCTGGTGATGACAGCCTCCTTCACGCCATGGTCGATGGCCGAGAAGGCGTTGTCCACCTTGTTGACAAACCAGTCGCTGATGATTTCCATCTCCTTGAGTGCCTTGTACTGCGTGCGCTTGAGCACGGCTGCCACGCTGTCGGGGTCTTGCGGGTTGAGCAACACGCCGTTTTGCGAGAAGCAATAGATGAGTTTCACGTCGTAGCGCAGCGCAAGTGCCTTAGCCACCTCGCTGGCCATAGCGTCGGTCTCGTTGAAGAGCAGGTTGCCGCGTCCGTCGTGCGTGAGCGGTGCCAGCACGGGCACCACGCCGCTTTCGATGAGTTGCGAGAAAGCCTGTGTGTTGACAGCGCGCACATCGCCAGTCCAACCCATGTCGATGGGTTGCGCAGGACGGCGCGTGCTGGTCACCAGGTTCATGTCGGCACCGGTAACACCCAGCGCAGTCACCTTGCGGCCTTGCAGCAGGGCCACCAGTTGGCGGTTCACAAATCCGCCGTAGACCATGGTGAGCAATTTCAACGTGCTGTCGTCGACCACGGGACGGTCGTTTACCTTCTTCGTGTTGATGCCCATGCGCTCGCCCACAGCCTCGGCCAGGTTGGCACCGCTGTAAATGAGCACGCGAGCGCCACCCAGGGCGGCAAAGCGCTTCACAAAGGTTTTCAACGCGTCGGGGTTCTCCACAATCTTGCCCGACACCTTCACTACTGACAGTTTCTTGTTCATCGTCATTGCCTTTTTTTGATATAATAACCGAGAATTTACTC
>CACWKM010000097.1:7963-11448 GCA_902761475.1 uncultured Bacteroidales bacterium | reverse complement strand
AGTTGGACCACACCTATAGATTAGTGTTCTACTTCGAGGGCAAGACGGCAAGCGGCGACAAGATCTACTACAACAATGGTGGCGAGAATTATAAAGTCACCTTCACCTATAGTGCCGCTGCACAAGAGGATGTGATCATCACTAAAGGCACCGTGAGATTGTTCTCCGATATTGGTGAATATACTTACACTTTCACCAGCAATGGACGTGATCCACAGGAGCAGGTGGGCAGCGTGGGACTGCTTATTCTTGATGAGTTCACCCTTGAACTGGAACGTCAAAGTGGTGTGCATTTCAGCAGTGTGTCGTTGCAATACAAGCTTTACGAGGACGGTCAGGATGGCACGTGGAACACCATCCTGTCGCAGCAAGAGCAAGACATGGGCAGCAAGCTCGAGAAGCGTTTCTCGGCCTCGGGCATCAACCTTGACGTGCTCAAAGATTGCGACCCAAACAAGGACTATGTGCTTGAAGTGATGTTCCAAGTGGTGGATGATAATAATAAGTATTATTTCCTGAAGCCCGACGATCGCTTCATTCGTTTCTCCAAGGTTCCGCAGTCGGTGCGTGGCGATGTGAACGGCGACGGTGCCGTCACCGCTACCGACATCGCTTGTGTGGTGAACGTGCTCGCCGGCTTGGAGGATGCCAGCATCTATGAGGGCCGTGCCGACGTGACGGGCGACGGTGGAGCCGTTACCGCGGCCGACATCGCAGCCATCGTCAATATTCTAGCAGGCTTGGATTGACAAAATCTCACTCCCGTAAAGAATGGGGGCGCCAAACACGGCGCCCCTATTTTATCCTCTCCCGTCCTATGGGACTCATCAATTTCTTGTTATTTTTTAGGCCCATATCGTTGCGCTGTGGATTATAAATGACTATATTTGTAGTTTAGAATACTGCAAATAATAACTTATCAAATATCAAAGCGCAATGAAGACAAGATTGCTATTTTTGCTGGCATTACTGTTCGTGTTCTCGACATGGCCAGTTCATGCCTATCAATTCACGAGTGCAAAGATCATTGTGACGACTACGGGCAACCGCAAGGTGATCAATTTGCCGTCCACCGCCATTTTTCAGGATTTTACTCTCGGCGGTCACACCGACAACTCGTTTTACATCAACAGGATTGAGGCTCAAGTGGACAATCCCAACGATGTTAGAGGCAGTATTGTATTTTATTATAGACTTTATGATGGAGCGTTTGCTCCGCAGGGAACTGGTGAAATCACCCTTGATCACAAGTCTAGCAATTTATGGTCGTTTGAAGATGATTTTTATAATTTGTTTTTTCTTTATGACTTGTCGCCCGGTGAGACTTATTATATGGACTTTGATGTGCGGGGAAGTGATGGTAGCCCATGTTATCCCGCAAATGGCGAGATGAACCGCTTCAAGTTCAAGGTCACCCCAACGGGAAATTTCAATTTCAGTTCGGTTTCTGTAGGTGTGACGTTGAACGAGGAAACGTTCACCCAAAATTTGCCTGCGAGTGGCATGAACATGATTGATGCCACCAATGAACCCACTTCGTTGTTTATGGTAAATGGCTTCTCGGCGCAGATTGCCAACCCTCAGGCCGACGTTTCGGAGGTGTCCATGATGATGGATGTGTATCCTGCCGCAGGAGGCGACCCGGTGTATGGCACTATCATGAGGGCCAGCAATATGGGCAATGGGCTGTGGAAAGTTGATGGCAATGGATTGAATATGCTGAGCAGGTTGGTGGAGTATAACAAGCCCTACATTCTCAAGTTCTACTTCAAAGGCAAGGCCTCCACTGGCGAGGTGTTCTATTTCGACAACGGGGGTGAGAAGTACAGCGTGAAGTTTATTCCTGCCCCCCCTCCCAGCGAGCGGTTTGCCTATGTGGAGGTTGGCTTCGATTACGCTGACTGGACTACTTCTACTTCGTTGGACGAGAGTATGGGCGTGGTTGATTGCCGATACGTGGGCGACAAGTTTGAACTAAATGGTTTTACTGCCACAATCACTGGTGCTCAGCAAGAGATGCAAAGCGTGAGCCTGGCTGCTAGAATATATCCTCTCGAGGGTGGCGATTTTGTGAGGGAGTTTCGCATTGACGCCGCCAACATTGAGTCAGGCGTTTGGTTGGCCGCGGACAAACATATCAACATACTCGAGTCGCTCGAAAGAGAAAAACAGTATGATTTGGTATTGTACATAGTGGGCAAGAACGCAAGTGGCCAAAAGGTGTACTATAGGACGGCTCATCCTCAATGATTTCACCGTAGAACTGGAGCGGCAGGAAGGAGTGGAAGTCGATGAAGTTACTCTTTGGTACTGTGTTGGTGATTATTATTCGGGAGGTGATTGGCACAACGTCAAAGCACAACGTGTAGAAAATATGGATGACCCGCTCAAATTGCGCTACTCGGCGTCGAACTTGGGTGTGAATTTGCTCGAGAATTGCGAGTTGTTCCAGAATTATTATTTCAACGTGAAGTTCTCGGGTGTGGATAGTAAAGGCAAAGAATTCACCATGGACCCCATGTACAGTAGCATAAACTTCTCCCCGATTCAATCGTCGGTGCGTGGTGATGTGAACGGCGACGGTGCCGTCACCTCTATCGACATTGCTTGTTTGGTGAACGTGCTCGCTGGTCTGGAGGATGCCAACGACTATGAGGGCCGTGCCGACGTGACAGGCGACGGTGGTGCCGTCACCGCGGCCGACATCGCAGCCATCGTCAACATCCTCGCTGGCTTGGATTGAAAAAAACTGCACTCCAGTAAAGAATAGGGGCGCCAAACACGGCGCCCCTATTCTTTATCCTCTCCCGTCCTCTCCCGTCCTATGGGGTGGTTTTGATGGTGGGGGGCAGGGCGAGGACGGCGGCGGTGAAGTCGTCGGCGGGCATGTCGTAGGGCAGCCAGTTGATGTGCCAGCCACGACGTTCCATGCCGCGGAACCAGGTCATCTGACGCTTGGCAAACTGGTGGATGGCGGTTTCGAGTTGAGTGAACATCTCGTCGCGGGTGAGGCGGCCGGTGACATGCAGCGTGAGGTATTTGTATTCCAGTCCGTAGTAGATGAGGTCGTCGGCGTCGATGCCGCTGTCGAGCAGTCGTCGCACCTCGTCGAGCATGCCGGCGTCGAGTCGCGCCTGCAGCCGTTGCGTGATGCGCTGGCGCCGGGTGTCGCGGTCGATGGCCACGCCCACCAGCACAGCGTCGGTGACGGGGTGGGGCGCGGTGAGCGCCTTGAGGTGCGGATGCTCGTGATAGTAGGTGGCGATTTCGATGGCGCGCAGGGCGCGGGCGGGCGTGTCGATGTCGCTGTTGTTGCGCAGCGTCTTCATGGTGGACAGCAACGCAGCGAGTTCGGGCAGCGACTTGTCGGCCAGTCGTGCGCGCAATGCCTCGTCGCGCGGCACGGGAGGCAACTCGATGCCGTTGAGCACGCTCTCCACATAAAGCCCGGTGCCGCCACACACGATGACGGTCTTGCCACGCGA
>CACWKM010000097.1:6638-7940 GCA_902761475.1 uncultured Bacteroidales bacterium | reverse complement strand
ATCGCGCAGGTATTCGTGCAGGTTGTAGCGGTAGCCGGCAGGGGCAATGTCGATGAGGTGATAAGGCACGTCGCCATATTCCTCAAGGTCTTTGCCAGTGCCCAAATCCATGCCGCGATACAACTGTCGCGAGTCGGCGCTGATGATTTCGCCGCCTGTGGCTCGGGCAAGCGCTACAGCACGCGACGTCTTGCCCGAGGCTGTGGGACCTGTGATGACGTAGAACACTTGTTTCAATTATGAATTATGAATTAGGGATGTTTCAGGTGGGTGTCGAAGTGTTCCATCACGCGGCGGTAGAGGGGCAGCCGCACGCCGCAGCCGTTGATGGAGTGATTCATGCCGGTATAGACCATCATGTCGAACATGACGTCGCGCAGGTGCAGTTGCGCGATGTATTGCAGCGAATTGATGGTGCGCACATTGTCGTCGGCGCTGCCAAACATGAGGAGCAAGCGTCCCTTGAGACCATCCACATGGTTGATGGGAGCGCTGTTGTCGTAGCCCTCGGCATTGCTTTGTGGATAATCCATGAACCGCTCGGTGTAGGTGCTGTCGTAGTATCTCCACGATGTGACTGGCGCAATGGCCACACCGGCGGCATAGTGGCTGTCGGGGTGCGACATGGCCATGAGCGTCTCGTAGCCCCCGTAACTCCATCCCCAGATGCCAATGCGGTCGGGATCCACCCAGGATTGCTGCGCCAAGTGACGCGCGGCGGCGAGTTGGTCGAGCGTCTCGTAATGGCCCAGGTTGCGATAGACCATTGTCTTGAAAGCGCGGTCGCGTCCGCCGGTGCCGCGTCCGTCCACACAGGCCACCACATAGCCTTGTGTGGCGGCATAGTGAATCCAGTCGATGCCCCAACGGTCGGTCACCTGCTGCGACCCTGGGCCGCTGTATTGCACCATGATGACCGGATAGCGTTTTGACGCGTCGAAGTCGGTGGGACACAGCATAAAGCCGTTGAGCGTCACACCATCTGTCGTGAACTCGAAGAAATCGCGCTTAGGCACGTCGGGAGCGCAATAGCGCGAGGCATAGTCGGCGTTGAGTTCCAGGTCGCGCACATGGCGGCCGTTAGACTTGAACAACTTGTACTGTGTGGGTGTGCGCGCGTCGCTCCACTGCTCCACATAGCAACTCATGGTGCCGTCGAAGGTGGCACTGTGCCACCCCGTGACTCCCGTGAGCAAGCGCTCGTGGCTGCCCTTGTCCACGCAGCACAGCACGCGACGCAACGGGTCGTCGGTACGCTGGTAGTAGTGCGTGCCACGCTTGTCGCAACCATAGTATTGCGTG
>CACWKM010000097.1:0-6613 GCA_902761475.1 uncultured Bacteroidales bacterium | reverse complement strand
AGTTCTTCCACCTTGTCGCCTTTGTAGTTGCCGCGATAGAGTTGGGCATAGCCGCTCTGCTCGCTGGGAATGACGTAATAGTTGTCGTAGCACTTCACCTGCGCCATGAGACTCGGCTCAATCCACACGTCGCTGCGCTCATGGTAGAGCAGGAGGGTGTTGGCGCGCTTTAGGTCGTGGCGCACCAGTATGAAGTCGTTCTGCTGCCGCGTCATCATGCCCAAAATCAATGCGCCGTCGGGGGCAAAATCTATCGAAGTGATGTATTCGTTGAGCGAATACTGCGACAGGTCGATGGTGGAGAGTTTGCCCGTGTTCACGTCAAATGTGTGTACGCGCACGTTGCTGTTGCGCTCTCCGGCGGCGGGATATTTGTAGTCGTAACTCTTGGGATAGAGCATCTTGCTTGGCTCCATGCTGCACTCTCCTTCGTAGAGGAGCATCGAGTGCATGGGCACGCGCTCCTCGTCCCAACTGAGCAGCTCCAATGTGTTGCCGTCGGGGCTCCAGCGCAGCGAACTGAGCATGTCGAGTTCCTCCTGCGTCACCCAGTCGGGCACGCCGTAACTCAGTTTCCCCTTCTGTCCGTCGTTGGTCACTTGCAAGGTGATGTCGCTGTTGATGCTGCGCACAAACAGATTGTTGTCCTTCACATAGGCAATGCGCTGTCCGTCGGGCGATAGGGTGGCGATTTCTTCGTTTCCTTGCAGGCTTACTGGCGTGAGCCGTCCGCTGGCGCGATTGTAGGTGAAATAGTCGGCGCTGAACGAGTAGCGATAGATGGGTCGACGATTGGTCCACAGCAGCAGCACAGCCTCGTTCTCGCTCATCGCAAAGCCGTCCCACGAGGTGATTTCGCTCGGCGTGAAATGTCGCTTGGCGTCGAACACCACTTCGCTCTTGCCGCTGAGCAAGTTCACGCATTCAATCGTGTCGCCGCCGGCACTCATGCGGTAGAACACCCCGTCTTGATGCCCGGCTACCATCTGCCCAATATCGGCTGGCCGCTGCGCGCCACTGACACATTCTTCGAGCGTGAGCGCATGGTTGGAGAACCATGCTACTACCAAAACAAGTAGTATAATCTGTCGTTTCATAGCGTTTGAATTGATGTGGGAAGAAGGATTGTGTGCGTTATTGCAAGTCGAGAATCTGTTGCGCGTGTGCTTTGGTGTTCACCTTGTCGATGATGTGTGCCACGCGCCCTTGCTCGTCGATGATGAAGGTGGTGCGCACGGTGCCCATGGTCACCTTTCCGTAGTTCTTTTTCTCTCGCCACACGCCGAATGCCTCCAGCAGCGTGCGGTCCACATCGGCGATGAGCGGGAACGGCAGGTTGAATTTTTGTGCAAATCGCGTGTGCGAGGCTGCGCTGTCGCGGCTCACTCCCAGCAAGGCATAGCCTGCGGCCTGAAGGCGTCCATACCCCTCGGCAAGACTGCACGCTTGAGCGGTACAACCAGGCGTGTTGTCCTTGGGATAGAAATAGATAATCAACTTGCGACCGGCAAAATCGCTCGCTTTCCACTCGCGTCCCTCGGCATCAATGCCAAGCACTTCGGGAATCTTGTCTCCTATATTCATAGCGGTGAATGTTTTGAAAATGCGTTTCGGTAAATTCTTTAACCCACAAAGATAAAAAATCGCCCTGAAAAATGCAACGATATTGCAATTATGAATTAGGAATTATGAAATATGAAAGGGCGTTGCTTATGTGGGGAAAAAGGAGTAGTTTTGCGGTAGAAATAGTTTTGAATATGGAAAACTTCGTCATAGATGATTATCTGAATAAGCCTTGATGGGTCATTGACATCTTGCCCCAGCGGGTGCCGGCAAATGGCCCGGGGCGGTATTTCGAAGTGGAGGAGTATTATCTTCGTGAGCCCCAGATGGTGCGATTGTGCCAAAAGTTTGCCGACATTTTACTGAAGTTGTATTGTTATGACGACCTCGCCGTGAGCGGCTACGATGACGAGTGGTTAGACAACCCCTCGCCCGAGGTGTTGGTACAGTGGGTGATGGACCGCAAGCCGCTCCATGTGTTGCTCAAGACGGCCGATGCCATGATAGTGGTGCGGGGCGACGACCTGTATATGTCGCTCTATGGAGCCGACGAAGAGACCCTGCGGCTGGTCGGCATTCTTGCCGCCGCCGAGGGCCTCTTCGTCTGGAAAACGATGGATTAGTTTTGCTTCGCCGTCGTGCTCACGGGCGACTTGCGGATGTAAAGGTACTTGGGGTAGCGGCCCAGCACAAAGAGCGTGACGGGGCACAGCCAAATGTCGCGTTCAAATCCCTCGAGGCCGGTCACCAGATAGGTGCTTCCACCGGTGAGCGAGTACTCTTGCTGCACAAGTTTTGCATATCCGGGGTGGTCCTCCTCTTTGTTTGCGGGAATCACATCGATGTAGGCAAACTTATTGTCATTGCTCAAGAATTGGCAGAGTTGGTCGGCACCTGCCACCATCCTCAGGTTTGCGTGGTCGAAGGGCCATCCAGGGAAATCGACATACCAGCAACCGTTGTCCTCATGGTTGAACTGAAGATTGTATTCGTTGCGACGGCCAAAAACGCTGCTTGCCATCGCCTGTGCTCCACGGAGCAGATTGTTGATAGAGTAAGTCATAGTTGTTTGTTTTTAATGAGTGAATAATGCGCTGTTCTTTCGACACTGCAAAATTACAACTCACCGCAAACAAACTCTTGATTCTGCAACATTGCAAAAGTTAATAGGCTGAATGTTAGTCGAGTCCAGAAAACACCTTTGGCACGGTTGCAAGTTGTCGCGGTAGCGAGATGCGGTAGGCTTCGCCCCGGTTGCCGCCTATGTAGTATTGTCGCGCGATGGTGTCGTCCATGATGACGGTCTTGAAGAATCGCTTGATGCGCGACAGGTTTTGGTTCAAAGTCCCCGACAATGGGTTGACCACGTTGTCGATGATGCGCACTGTGGCCTCGTCGTCGCGCACGGGCATGATGATGTTGTAGATTTGTTCAAGTTCTTGACGATGCTCGTCGATGCGATTCAGTTCAATGCCTTCGGGGTGTAGCAGGAACAGGATGTAGAGCGCTTTGCTCAATGGGTGCAGCCTAATCTCGGCGTTGCCATACTGTGTGAGCCTGATTTTCAAATCTTGGTCAATGACCAGCGGGCTCAACTGCTGTGCGGCAAAAATGATGGGCGTGTCGTGCAGTGTGTCGCCCAAGAGTTCATGCGGGTCGCCGTGCGTCAGCGCCACATAGTTGATGACCAGTTGGCCCACGATGGTGAGGTAGCGCTTGCGCAGACGCTCGGCCTCGCTCAGTTCACGTTCTTCAGGGTCTTGCGGGTCGCGGTTTTTCTCGATGGGTTCGCTCAGCGCCTCGGCCTGGGTGCGCGCGTGCTCTAACTTGGCATTCAAGTCGGGCATCTCAAGGCTGTCCTGCCATTCCTGTTTCTGCTCGGCGGTCAAGAAATCTTCGGTCTTGATGTGATGGTCGCCATTCTCAATGCTGTTGAAGTCGAACAAGGTGCGCACAAACTCGTTGACGATTATTCCGTCGATGTTGATGTCGCCGCACACTGGGCAGGTGACGACTGCCTTCTTGCCAATGTTGCCGGCGTTGAAACGTCGGGCCATCAGCGTAGGCGCCTGGTTCACATAGGCAACTTCCACCCTGAAGCGTTGCATGGCCTCGCTTTGACCGCACACACGACCCGCAGTGGTCAGGTAGTCGGTCAACAACTGGTTGGGGACATACAGGTTGCTGAAGACATAGATTACACCATATTCCAGTTCGGCTGATGTCGTGTTGCCAAAGTTATTTGTGATGTTTATTGCACCCATTTCTCGTCGGCTTATTGAATTTTTGAATGATAGCACACTATAATAATAACGTGAGAAGGGTGAAAATATTCTTGCTCGGACGGGGCGATTGTTACATTGCACTTTCGCGCCCGTCATTGGGTGGGGAGTGTTGCAGGTTAAATGAAAAAGCCGTAACTTTGTGTTTTGGAAATTTGGAAACTCACCAGATAGCAAATGATAGCAATGAAAACGACCAAAATAAAAGCAATAATGGTGTCGGCGATGCTGGCCACCAGTGCCCTAACAGGCTCGGCGCAGTTGAGCAATGCTGCCAAAATGGCTGCCGCCAATGAGGCACGCAACGCGGCAGTGTTCAATGTGAGCGCAAATCCCGACATTCCCATGTCGGTTGATTTTGCTGACCAACGAATTTCGCTGGACCGCATCGATATGTTTGAGCGGATGGACCGCGAACTCACCTCGCTCATCTACGGTCACACCAGCACGCTGCTGTGCATCAAGCGCGCCAATCGCTATTTCGCAGCGCTGGAGGCCATCCTCAAGCAGCAGAATGTGCCGCTCGACTTCTTGTATCTTGCCTGCACCGAGAGCACGATGGACTATGCCGCCTACAGTTCGTCCCATGCGGCAGGACTGTGGCAACTCCTTGCCGCCACGGGCCGCCAATATGGCCTCGAGGTGAACGATGAGGTCGACGAGCGTTACGACCCCGAGCGCTCCACCGTGGCAGCGTGCAAATACCTCAAGGATGCCTACTCGAAGTATCGCGACTGGCCCACCGTGGCAGCCAGTTACAATGCCGGCATGGGACGCATCAGCAGCGAACTGGGAAAGCAAGGGCAAAAGTCTTCGTTCGATTTGTGGCTCAACCAGGAAACCTCGCGCTATGTGTTTCGCATCTTGGCCTTCAAGGTGTTGATGGAGAATCCCAAGCGTTACGGCTTCAGGTTGCGTCGCGCGCAACTTTACCAACCCGTGCGCTACAACATCGTGGAAGTGAATGGCGGCGTGGCCAGTTGGATAGACTGGGCCAAGTCGCATGGCTGCACCTATGCGCAACTGCGCGAGGCAAATCCGTGGATACGCGCCAGCAAACTCACCAACAGTTCTGGCCGTACCTATCGCGTGCGCGTGCCGGTGAGCGACGAACTCTATCGCAGCAAGCGCAAATTCACCACCTACAACAAGAATTGGACCATCGACTAAATGAACGACGATAGCAGTTGCCCCCAGGAAATGCTCGACGAGGGGTGTGTGAGCGTGCTTGGCGCGCGCGTACATAATCTAAAAAATATCGACGTGGACATCCCGCACTACCGCCTCACGGTGATTACCGGATTGAGCGGCAGCGGCAAGTCCTCGCTCGCCTTCGACACCATCTTTGCCGAGGGACAACGGCGTTATCTTGAAACATTTTCGTCCTATGCCCGCAACATGCTGGGCGTGCTTGAGCGCCCCGACGTGGACAAAATCACGGGGTTGAACCCCGTCATCTCCATCGGGCAGAAGACCACCAACAAGAATCCTCGCAGCACGGTGGGCACGACTACCGAGGTCTACGACTATCTGCGTCTGCTCTATGCGCGTGCCGCCACGGCGGTGAGTTACATCAGCGGCAAACCCATGGTGAAATACACCGTGGAGAAAATCATCGCGCTCATCGTGGAGCGTTATGAGGGCAAGAAAATCTACATCCTTGCACCGCTTGTCAAGAACCGCAAGGGACACTATAAAGACCTCTTTGAGAACCTGCGCAAGAAGGGCTATGTGCATGTGCGCGTCGACGGCGAGTTGCGCGAAATCACCTTCGGCATGAAACTCGACCGCTACAAGAACCACAGTGTGGAATTGGTGGTGGACCGCGTGAAGGTGTCGGCCAAGCAGGAGCGGCGCCTCGCCGACACGGTGGAATTGGCCTTCAAGCAGGGTGGTGACCAACTTATGGTGCTCGAGCCCGACAACGACCAGGTGGGCTACTACAGCAAGTCGCTCATGGACCCGGAGACGGGGTTGAGTTACATGGAGCCGGCTCCCCACAACTTCTCGTTCAATTCGCCGCTGGGCGCTTGTCCGCGGTGCAAAGGATTGGGCTATGTGAACCTCATCGACCGCGATAAGGTGATGCCCGACATGTCGTTGTCGATACGTCAGGGAGGCATCTTGCCGCTGGGAAAATACAAGAATTCGCTCATCTTTTGGCAGGTGCAGGCCATCTGCGAGAAGTATGACTGTACGCTCGACACGCCGTTGCGTGAACTCCCCGACGAGGCACTCGACGACATCATGAATGGCACCGAGGAGCGCCTGAACGTGCGCACCGAGGCGCTGGGAGCCATGTCGAGCAACTATTTCTTGACCTTCGACGGCCTGGTGAAGTACATCGAGATGCAGCAGGACGACGATGCCGGCACGCAGGCGCAGCGCTGGGCTGGGCAGTTCTTCTCGCGCGCCGTGTGTCCCGAGTGCGGTGGTCAGCGGCTCAACCGCGAGGCGCTCCACTTCTATCTTGCCGACAAGAATATCGCGCAACTGGCGAGCATGGACATCGACGAATTGCGCCAGTGGATGAGCACCCTCGAGCGGCGTCTCACGCCCACTCAGTGGGCCATCGCAGCCGAAATCGTGAAAGAGATTAACGGCCGTCTCGACTTCTTGCTCGACGTGGGGTTGAACTATGTTTCGCTCAACCGCAACTCGGCCTCGCTGTCGGGCGGCGAGAGCCAGCGCATCAGGCTCGCCACGCAGATTGGCTCGCAACTCGTCAACGTGCTCTACATCCTCGACGAACCCAGCATTGGCCTGCA
>CACWKM010000096.1:6727-11823 GCA_902761475.1 uncultured Bacteroidales bacterium | reverse complement strand
GTTCGAGAACCTGCGCAAGAAGGGCTACCTGAACGTGCGCATCGACGGCGAGATGCGCGAGATCCTGCACGGCCTGCAGCTCGACCGCTACAAGAACCACTCCATCGAGCTGGTGGTCGATAAGATGCGCGTGGAGGCCATCGACGACCAGCGCCTGCGCAACAGCGTGCGCCTGGCCATGCGCCACGGCGAGGGCATGATGATGATCCTCTGCGACGACAAGCTGAAGTACTACTCGCGTTCGCTGATGGACCCCGCCACCGGCCTCTCGTACAAGGAGCCTGCCCCGCACGACTTCTCGTTCAACAGCCCCATGGGCGCCTGTCCCCACTGCCACGGCCTGGGCGCCGTGTCGATGGTGGACCGCACGAAGATCATCCCCGACACCTCGCTCTCGATCGCCGAGGGCGGCATCGTCCCCCTGGGCAAGCAGAAGAAGTCGATGATCTTCTGGCAGATCGAAGCCCTGCTGGAGACCTACGACTGCAAGATCGACGACCCCATCAGCACCCTGCCCGAAGAGGCCATCGAAGCCGTCTTGAGCGGCACCGGACAGTCGTACCACGTGTCGGAGGACCATGTGGGCTACTCGATGATGACCATGCCCTACGAGGGACTGGTGAAGTACCTGAAGGATGCGGCAGGCGACGACGCTTCGGCGAAGGAGCGCCGCTGGGCCGAGTCGTTCAGCACCATGCAGGTGTGCCCCTGCTGCCACGGCCAGCGCCTGAACGAGGAGTCGCTGCACTACTACATCGACGGCAAGAACATCGCCGAAGCCAGCGCCCTGACCATCACCGAACTCGCCGCCTGGGTGGACCAGCTGCCCTCGAAGCTCACCGAGCGCCAAATGAGCATCGCCAGCGAAATCCTGAAGGAGATCTCGGCACGCATCCGCTTCCTGCTGGGCGTGGGACTGAGCTACCTTTCGCTCGACCGTCCGTCGATGACGCTGTCGGGCGGCGAATCGCAGCGCATCCGCCTCGCCACCCAGATCGGCTCGCAGCTCGTGAACGTGCTCTACATCCTCGACGAACCGTCGATCGGACTGCACCAGCGCGACAACCAGCTGCTCATCCAGTCGCTGAAGAAGCTGCGCGACATCGGCAACACCATCATCGTGGTGGAGCACGACCGCGACATGATGTTGCAGGCCGACTATGTGGTCGATATCGGGCCCAAGGCGGGCCGAAGGGGAGGGCATGTGGAGTTTGCCGGCACGCCGGAGCAACTCATGCATGCGCACACCATCACCGCCGACTACCTGAATGGCACCACCAGCATCGAGGTGCCCACCGTGCGCCGCAAGGGAAACGGACACCGATTGGTGCTGCGAGGATGCCGCGGAAACAACCTGAAAAACGTGACCGTGGAGTTCCCGTTGGGCACGTTCATCTGCGTGACCGGAGTGAGCGGCAGCGGCAAATCGTCGCTCATCAACGCCACCTTGCAGCCCATCTTGAGCCAGCACCTCTACCGCTCGCTCACGGCTCCGTTGCCCTACGACCGCATCGAAGGGCTGGAGCACATCGACAAGGTGGTGACCGTGGACCAGTCGCCACTGGGGCGCACGCCGCGCAGCAACCCCGCCACCTACACCGGCGTGTTTGCCGACATCCGAAATCTGTTCGTGAATCTCCCCGAGGCGAAAATCAGAGGCTACAAACCTGGGCGCTTCTCTTTCAATGCAAAAGGCGGACGCTGCGAGGCTTGTAATGGAAATGGGTATAAAACGGTGGAAATGAACTTCTTACCCGATGTGCTCGTGACTTGCGAAGAATGTGGCGGGAAACGCTATAATCGTGAAACACTGGAAGTTAAGTTCAAAGGCAAGTCTATCGCCGATGTCCTTGACATGACGATAAATCACGCCGTGGAATTTTTCGATGCCGTTCCCGCGATTCTCAACAAGATAAAAGTGCTTCAGGATGTGGGGCTTGGTTACATCAAACTCGGACAGCCGTCGAGCACCTTGTCGGGAGGGGAGAGCCAGCGCGTGAAACTTGCCGCCGAACTTTCCAAGCGTGACACAGGCCGCACGATTTATCTGCTCGATGAGCCAACCACGGGATTGCACTTCGAGGACATTAAGGTGCTGTTAGGCGTCCTGAATAGATTGGTCCAAAAAGGAAATACCGTGGTGGTGATTGAGCACAACATGGATGTGATAAAAAGTGCCGATTACCTCATCGACATGGGACCCGACGGAGGACGGAATGGGGGAGAACTGGTGGCCAGTGGTACCCCCGAGGAGGTGGTGCGCAGCACCAAGTCGATTACGGCACAGTTCCTCCAGGCAGAACTCAAACGATGATAGAGGCAGGGTAGAACTGTTTACTAAATCAAATACTGCAGCCTTGTGAAACCGGGGCTCAAAATTGGGGCGATTTTTAGCGCGATTTTTGCTGCCCGATGATAATATTCTATTCTCGGGAGCATGTCAGGGGCTAAAAATCGCCCCATTTTTCATTTTTCTGACCCCAAAAACGTGAAATGGCTTTTTGAGGGTCTTTTTGTGACGCTTTCACTTGTAGTTCAGTTTGTTAGGTGGTGCTCGGTGCCTGATTGAGGGGCATTGAGCCTCGATGACGTTTTTCTGGCCAAATTCACGCTCCAGATTGCTCGATTTTTTGTGCAAGAAATCGAGTTGAGCACCAAAAATGGCCCAAATGGTATCTTCACCACACCCTGTTTTGAAATCTGAATTAACAAATGCGCCACACCGTTTACAATCATTTCTTGTAGGGTCGCAAATCGAAATAGGGTGTTTCGATTTGTTTTTCTTCTGCGCTCGGACAAACCAATCTTTACGACCGCAAATTTGCGTTATTTACGCTTTGAAAACCCAAATTTATTTGATTTTGCACAAAATAACATATTTTGCAAATCACTGAAAACCAACAAAATATAATTAAAACCTAAAGTGATGATTTATTTATTCGTGGTTTTTGCCGAATTTGCAATTTTTTATGCAAAATCAATAATTTATAATTGTCATAAAATTAGATTGTTAGGTATTTAAAGTTTGAGCAATAAATTAAGTTTAGCTATTCGGTTTTCAAAATTGTGGTTTGCTGCCGTGTTTGCAAATAATTTTGCTGCCGGGTGAAGATTTACGTGTTTAAATTTGCGTATTTCAATCGGCTGTTTTAAATTTGCAATTGCAAAATTTCATGTTGCAAACACCGTGTTTGGTTTTGCACATCGAAAAATGAGCGAAAAAATGACTCATTTTTCGATGCCCCAAACGAGGCGTCTTGCGGTAGCGGAATTTTGAGCACAAAATTGATGTCGGGATGCACCACCCTCTCGAGGGCAAAATGAGCATTTTTTTCTTCGGCCAGATTGTCCTATATATATAAGGTGTGAAAATTTTCTCCCGGCATCGATTTCATGACGAACAACGATTAAAGAAAAATGATATGGACATCGTAAGCAGGTTGAAACAATTTTTGCAGCAGAACGGGATCGCCAACTCACTCTTTGCTGACACATGTGACATACCTCGTCCCACCCTGTCGCAATTGCTGAATGGCCGCAACAAGAAAGTGAGCGATGAGGTCATTGCCAAAATCCATCGCGCCTACCCTTCGCTCAATATCTTGTGGCTCATGTTTGGCGACGGTGACATGTATGTTCCAAATGCGAACACCCCCGAACCTCAAGATGCCCGTATGCCCTTGAGCGAAATGCGCGCCGACGCGTCCACTATGCCTCAGCAGTCCATTAGTTTTGGCACCGGCGATTTCGGTGGCACGCCCCAGCGTCAGGCTCCGGCGGCCAGTCGGCAGCAGCAGTCGTTCACCGACGCCATCGAGACCATCGTGCGCAGGACGGGAGCGCGTCAGGTAAACGCGAGTCCGGCTGCCGGCGAAGGTCGACGCGTGGTGAGCATCATGGTGTTTTACAACGATGGCCGATTCGAGACTTTCACCCCACAATAACCTTTCTATTTAAATCCAGCGCATAGACTTGCAAAACAAAAAAGCCAATACAATTTGATGAAACCACACTAAGGGAAACGCCAGACAACGGCGTTTCTCTATTTTTTTAGGCTACCCTTCGACAACGGATGAGGTGATTTGAAGGGCGGGGGATATACCATTGGAACAGTTTTTGCAATATCGTTTATCAAGAGAAGCAATTGGTGAATTATATGATTGTTTTATTCTCTTGATGTGTTAAACTAAGAATTACTTTTTGAGTCTAATCGACAAATAAACGCAAATAACAACCGCATTTTGGTATGCCGTCTGATTGGTCAAAGGCCGATGTTATCAACGATCTATACACAAAAAGTGCAAGAAATTATTCTAATAACTTTGAATATTTAAGATAGAAATGAAAGAAAAATTTATGGTTTATTTTAAACCATTTTTATATGCAATTATAATTCCTATAATTGTTTTATATTGCTTGGCATTTATTGCAAATAAAATCTTTTATTGGGATTATGAATCTCAAACGCCTGGTCTATATGAGAAGATGTATCCCAGCGAGACACACGGTTACGACTTGTCCCATCACAACAAAGATGTGAAATGGAACAAGTTGTCCAATGCGCAGTTCGTTTATCTCAAAGCGACAGAAGGAACTTGGTTTAAAGACCCTCATTAAATATTTAATATAGAAATGAACCAATTTAAATTGTATCTAAAAGTGTTCGGAATCACCATAGGTGCTTTTGTTGCATATTACTTGTTAATGAATTCACTTTTCAGTGATTATGAATCTCAAACGCCTGGTCTATATGAGAAGGTGTATCCCAGCGAGACACACGGTTACGACTTGTCCCATCACAACAAAAATGTGAAATGGAACAAGTTGTCCAATGCGCAGTTCGTTTATCTCAAAGCGACAGAAGGAACTTGGTTTAAAGACCCTCAGTTTGATAATTATAGTCGTCAAGCACGTAAACACAACATCAAAGTTGGTGCTTACCACTTCATGCGTCCAGGTAGAACAGGCAAACAACAGTTTAATTATTTCAAAATGATTGTTGGAAACAACATCGATATGATTCCTGTTCTTGACATTGAGGTAAAAGGATTATCAAACAAAGACATTAAGGAATTTATATCAGAATGCGAAAAACA
>CACWKM010000096.1:0-6677 GCA_902761475.1 uncultured Bacteroidales bacterium | reverse complement strand
ATATCAAACATTACGATGCAATCAAAGATTGCAAATGGTGGATGGCACATTATCGTCGTTCTTCACAATCTGATTATGCAATTTGGCAGTATAGCGATAGAAAAAAAGTAGGAGGAATTAAGTTGGATCATAACTATATCAATCCAAAATATACTATAAGTGACTTCTTGCTTTGATTACTAGTCGATTAGTATTTAAAAATAAATATCATAAAAGAAAATTACTCACAAACGTAAATTCAATTTGGAAGTGTGGGAGAGTGGTTGAATCCAATGGTCTGAAGACTGCATGTATTGGTGTGGTGATGTAAATAGAATTCCAACAATACATTTTGATCTACACCAGACCACAATTAAACACGTGAATGGAATAAAAGGCAAAGTTGATTATAATCGTGGCATATAACCCTTAACAAAAAAGACAACACTGAATATAGAAGAAGGCATCTTGATCCCATTAAATTAGGTTTTAGAGAAACGTTTACAAAAGACCCATCCCAAGGTATGGGGTCAGTTAAGCGATCTACATTAAAAGGAAATGAACCATATGTTTATAATGGAGATTATAATACCGAAGGTGATGAATTTTCAGGAATATCAACCTATGCTGCAGTTGCTACAAATTACAATCATTTAAAAGAACTGTTTGGAAATAACAACCCTATGGTTTTTAATGAAGATGGAACGTTAAATAAACTTGGATAGAACTTAATACTCATAGCTCATAATTAGGGCTGGGATAATATTGAAAAAAATTATTCTAAATGGTCTAGGTCTGGAGATAATGACGAACTTACATAGTATAATAATTTTAACTACCCAACGATTGCAAGACAAGTGATAGATTCTCATTCCTATCCCAGATTAAATACCGTTCTTGATGAAGTTACGATTACAGCTCCAAAACTAAATAAACGAAGATAAATTAGAAAATGAATAGAATGTTTTACTTTATTTCATGTGTTATATTATTAACCGCATGTAACAATCTTTCTAATGATATTCAAAATCTTGAGTATCAGCCATATTGTGGTATTGATCTCTCACATCATAACGTTGTGAATAACTGGTCAGAAGTAAAAATTGATTTTGTTATTCTAAAAGCAACTGAAGGTGCTACATATCAAGACCCTAAGTTTAAACAATATCTTAAAGAAGCAAAATCACATAATATTAAGGTTGGCGCATATCATTTCATGACAACAAGTTCATCTGCAGAAGCTCAATTCAAAAATTTTAAGAATGTAGTTCATCGAACAGACATTGATCTAATTCCAGTTGTTGACATAGAACGATACACAAAAGGTCATAGGATCTCAAAGCAAAAGTTGTGTCAAGAAGTACGTAGATTCTGTGATTTATGCATTGATTATTATGGAACAGCTCCTATTATCTACTGTAGTGAATCCTTTTATAGAAAGCATTTTATAAATGGATTTGAAGACTGTATGTATTGGTGTGGTGATGTAAATAGAATTCCAACAATACATTTTGATCTACACCAGACCACAATTAAACACGTAAATGGAATAAAAGGCAAAGTTGATTATAATCGTGGCATACAGCCCTTAACAAATTTCATGTTATAAAAGAATATGAAAGTGATGGATTCATTCAGATATTTAAATGTTTAACAATTAAATGAATCACATATCACAGAGAATAACGAAGTGAGAAACAATCCACTTTTTTATCGTGCAAATTTAATCGGTGATGTGATTCTTTTTATGAGTTTAATCTTATAAAAACCCATGGTGATGGGGCGCTTATTCACGAGCGCCCCATCATTGTGTCATATAGTCGAAAATACTGGTGAAAAAGCCGTGCAAAGTAGCACGCCGAACGAAAAGTTTTTGCTATATTTGCAACAACTAATGTCGACGTGCCGCCATCGCCAGGCCTTGGCTTGCCAGAGCGTGCCGGCGGGGGTGCGTCGCCTCACTATTAACGCCACAACCGCAACCATGAAATATCTGCGTCTCGACGCTTCAGGCAGTCGCCCTCTTCCGTTCTACTTAGCCATGGAGGAGTGGGCGGCAACCATTGTCGGTGATGAGGACTTGTTCTTCATGTGGCAGGTGGATCCCACGGTGATATTTGGTCGCAACCAGGTGGTGGCAAATGAGGTCGATGTGGACTATTGTCGTCGTCACGGCATTGCCATGTGTCGTCGCAAGAGCGGTGGCGGATGCGTGTATGCCGACCGCTTCAATGTGATGCTGAGTTACATCACGCTCGGCGACGATGTGGCGACGACCTTCGAGCGCTACACCCGCGCTGTGGCACAAATGCTGTGTGCGCTGGGCGTGAAAGCCGAGGTGGGTGGCCGCAACGACATCCTCATCGACGGGCGCAAGGTGAGCGGTAACGCCTTCTATCATCTGCCGGGTCGCAGCATTGTGCACGGCACCATGCTCTATGACCTTGACGGCGAGCACATGGAGCGTGCCATCACTCCGTCGGGGGCCAAACTGTCGTCGAAGGGCGTGGCCAGCGTGCGCCAGCACGTCACCACGCTGCGTGAGCACCTGCCGTCGCTCACGCTCGACGATTTTTTGAGTCATGCCCGCCGCACGCTATGCGACAGCGAGCGCGTGGTCACCCCCGCCGAGCAGGAAGACATCGAGCGACTCATGCAGCCCTATTTGAGTGAGGCGTTCATCATGGGCCACGACCCGCGGTGCAACGTGGAGCGCACCATGCGCTTTGAGGGCGTGGGAGAACTTAAGGCCTCGCTGGAGGTGCGGCATGGCGTGGTGTGCAAGGTCGATATCGCTGGCGACTATTTCCTGCTCACCGACATCGACAGCACCATCATCGCGCGGCTCAAGGGCTGCCGCTACGACCGCGACGCACTCCGGCAAGCGCTGGGCTGCTTGGACGTGGCGCATGTGATTAGGAACATGACTAACGAGCAACTTATTCAACTTTTAATACATTAACATCATCACAAATCAATTTAAGAATTATGGCTGATATCAAGCAAACTTGTCTTCACTCACATCATGTGTCGCTGGGCGCGCTCATGAGCCCGTTTGGCGGTTTCGACATGCCCATCCAGTATGCTGGCATCGTCGAGGAGCATAACGCCGTGCGTAATGCCGTGGGTGTGTTCGACGTGTCGCACATGGGCGAAGTGCGCATCACCGGGCCTCAGGCCGAGCGTTTTGTCAATCACATCTTCACCAACGATGTGAGTACGCTCGAAACGGGGAAAATCTTGTATGGCATGATGCTATATCCCGATGGCGGTACCGTGGACGACCTGTTGGTGTACAAGATGGGGGAGAACGACTTTTTCCTGGTCATCAATGCTGCCAACATCGATAAGGACGTGGCTTGGATAAACGAGCACGCCGAGGGTTATGACGTGAGCGTGGCGCATCAGAGCGACTACTATGGCCAACTTGCCGTGCAGGGGCCAGAGAGCGAAGCCACGTTGCGCGACGTGCTTCACATCGACGCTGCCGACCTCGTGTTCTACACGTTCAAGTGCGTGGAGTGCGGTGGTGAGCAGGTGATTGTGAGCCGCACGGGCTACACCGGTGAGGACGGTTTTGAAATCTATGCCTCGCACGCCGTCATCGTGGCCATGTGGGAAGCCCTCATTGCTGCCGGTGTGCAACCTTGTGGCCTGGGGTGCCGCGACACGCTGCGCTTTGAGGTGGGATTGCCCCTCTATGGCGACGAACTGAGCGCCGAGATTTCGCCGGTGATGGCAACATTGAGCATGTTTGTCAAACTCGACAAGGAGGAGTTTATCGGCAAGGACGCTTGCGCCCAACAGAAGGCCGAGGGCAGCGCCAAGAAACTTGTGGGGCTCGAACTCAAAGACAAGGCCATTCCACGCCACGGCTATGAAGTGCTGCAAGGCGACAAGGTGGTGGGATATGTCACCACGGGTTATCGTGGCATCTCGGTAGACAAGAGCCTGGCCATGGCACTCGTCGACCGCGAGGCAGGGGCGCTCGACAACGAGTTGAGTGTGCGCATTCGCAAGAAAGTGTTCCCCGCCGTGGTGGTGAAAAAACGCTTCTACAAGAAGAGTTACAAGAAGTGATAATCAAGAAAACAATCAACAACAAAAATAACAATTCATTTATCAGAACATTATGAGTAAGATTATTGACGGGCTCTATTACAGTGAGTCGCACGAGTATGTGAGAGTAGAAGGCAATGTGGGTTTCATCGGCATCACCGACTATGCACAGCATGCACTGGGCAATGTGGTGTATGTGGATATGCCCGAGGTTGACGACGAGGTGAGCGCCGGCGAGGAATTCGGTGCCGTGGAGAGCGTGAAGGCCGCCAGCGACCTCATTTCGCCAGTGAGTGGCGTTGTGCTCGAGGTGAACGAAGCCCTCGAGGACGAGCCTGGCCTCATCAACAAAGATGCTTTCGAGAACTGGATTATCAAGGTGGAACTCAGCGACAAGGGCGAACTCGACGACCTGATGGATGCCGGTGGCTACAAGGCCATGCTCGGCGAATAATTGCTGTGGGACTACACTATAGAATAAGGTAGTATAACAGATTGATATGACCTATAAATATTTTCCGCATAGCGATGCCGATGTGCAAGCCATGTTGGAGCGTTGTCACCTGCGCAGTCTCGACGACCTGTACAGCGATGTGCCGGCCGAGTTGCAGCACCAGGGCGATTACGAGTTGCCCTCGGCGATGAGCGAGGTGGAGTTGCGTCGCTACTTCGACGAACTGGGCTCCAACAACGAGCAACTCACTTGCTTTGTGGGGGCTGGATGCTACGACCACTATTCGCCTGCCGTGGTGCAGAGCATTGTGAGCCGCAGCGAGTTCCTCACCAGTTACACACCCTATCAGGCCGAGATTTCGCAGGGCACGTTGCAGTACATTTTCGAGTACCAGAGCATGATGGCCGAACTCACCGGCATGGAGGTGTCTAACGCGTCGATGTATGACGGTGCCACCGCCACTGCCGAGGCCATGATGATGGCGGTGTCGGCAGCCAAGAAACGCAATCGCGTGCTGGTGAGCGACACGCTCAATCCTGCCGTGCGTCGCGTGGTCGACACTTATGCCAAGTTCCATGGCATTGTGGTCGATTCCATCGCACAGGCGGGCGGCGTGACCGACCGTGCCGACTTGGAGGCCAAACTTGCCGCTGGCGATGTGGCTGGGGTGATTGTGGCCACTCCCAACTTCTATGGCATCTTGGAGGACTACACAGGCTGGGCCGACTTGTGCCATGAGCACAAAGCCTTGCTCATCATGAACTGCGTTGCCAGTGCGCTGGGCGTGGTCAAGACGCCGGGCGAGTGGGGTGCCGACATTGCCGTGGGCGACGGGCAGAGCCTGGGCTTGCCCATGAACTTTGGCGGTCCTTATGTGGGATTCTTGTGCACCAGCAAGAAACTCATCCGCAAGATGCCCGGGCGCATTGTGGGTGCCACGCACGATGTGGATGGCAAGCGCGCCTTTGTGCTCACCCTGCAAGCCCGCGAGCAGCACATCCGCCGCGAGAAAGCCACCAGCAACATCTGCTCCAACGAGAGCCTCATGGCGCTGTATGTCACCGTCTACATGGCACTCATGGGACGCGACGGATTGCGCGAAGTGAATCAACTGGGCTACAGCGGTGCCCATTATTTGGCACAGGAACTGTGCGCCACGGAAAAGTTTGAAATGGCGTTCCCCGACAAGCCGTTCCTCAACGAGTTTGCTGTGCGCACCCAACTCAATATTGACGAGTTGCAAGAGGCATGCGTCATGGATGGCATCCAGGCAGGAGTCAAGATTGCCGACGACACGCTGCTGTTGTGCGTCACCGAGAATCGCAGCCGCATAGAGATTGACGAGTTGATTGACCAAGTGAAACAGTTTATCGAAGAAGAGGAGGAAACGCTATGAACAACACCTATTACGGAACGCTCATTTTCGAACTTTCGCGCGAGGGACGTCGTGGCTACTCGCTTCCCAAGAATGAGTTGGCCGAGCATGATATGAATGCCCTGCCGGCTCATCTGTTACGCGGTCAAGAGCCCGAGTTGCCACAGGTCGACGAACTCACCGTGGTGCGTCATTACACCAACATGAGCAACAACAACTTTGGTGTGGACACCGGATTCTATCCTTTGGGGTCTTGCACCATGAAGTACAATCCCAAGATTAACGAGGAGATGTGTGCTCACCGCGACTTCACGGGGTTGCATCCTTTACAGGATGTCTACTCGGTGCAAGGTGCGCTCGAGGTGTACTACAATTTGCAGCACTTCCTTGCGGAGTTGGCTGGCATGAAGGAGTTCACCCTCAATCCGTTTGCCGGTGCTCATGGCGAACTCACGGGCCTGATGGTGATGCGCAGTTATCACGCTTCGCGTGGCGATGTGAAGCGCACCAAGGTGATAGTCCCCGATTCGGCCCACGGCACCAATCCCGCCAGCGCCGCAGTGTGCGGCCTCGATGTGGTGGTGGTGAAGAGCCGTCCCGACGGCACTGTCGATGTCGACGACCTGCGTCCGCTGCTCGACGACACCATTGCGGGCATGATGATGACCAATCCTAACACGCTGGGCATTTTTGAGCACTCCATTGCCGAGATTGCCAAATTGGTGCACGACTGTGGCGGACTGATGTACTATGACGGTGCCAACCTCAACCCCATGCTTGGCAAGGTGCGTCCTGGTGACATCGGCTTTG
>CACWKM010000095.1 GCA_902761475.1 uncultured Bacteroidales bacterium | reverse complement strand
TTATCTTTGCACCGCAAATCTGCCCGGATGGTGGAATGGTAGACACGAGGGACTTAAAATCCCTTGGCCATTGCGGCTGTGTGGGTTCAAGTCCCACTCCGGGTACGAAGAAAAGGCGAGGGCCATGCTTGATAGCGTGACTCTCGCCTTTGTGTTGTGGTGCGTGTTGCCGCCCTATGGGGTGTTGAGGTCGATGGTGAGGCCCTCGGTGGCCAGCATGGCGTGCGGGAACACTTGCTGCGCCTGCTCGAGCAGTGGGGTCTCGTCGATGTATCGCTTGGAGTAGTGGCCCAGGATGAGACGCTTCACTCCGGCTTCTTGCGCCACTGTGGCTGCTTCGCGCGCGGTGCTGTGATAGCGCTGCCGCGCCTTGGCGGCGGCTTCGTCGCCATAGGTGGACTCATGATAGAGCCAGTCGACGCCCTGCACGGCCTTGATGACGCGGCGCGAGAATTTGGTGTCGCTGCAATAGGCATAACTGCGGTTCGGCTCGGGTGGGGTGGTGAGCAGGTCGCAGGCAATCACGGTGCCGTCGGGGGCTGTCCAGTCTTCGCCGTGGCGCAGACTGTTGCACGCATAGTGCGGCACACCATACTGTGCCAGCGCTTCGCCGTTGATGTGGCGCAACTTGGGCTTCTCGTCGAAGCGGAAACCCACCGTGGGCACGCGGTGGAGCAGCGGGAACGTGCTCACCGTGATGGCATCGTCCTCATAGATGACCTCGCGCCCCACCTTGATGATGTTGAAACGCAGGTCGAAAGAGCGCTCGCGGCAAAAGTAGTCCATCCACTGCCCGAATAGTTGTGCGCCGTCGGCAAAGGTGTGGATGGTGATGGGTCCGGTTTTTCCTTGCAGGGCCAGGGTAGAAAGCAAGCCGGGCAGACCAAAGCAATGGTCGCCGTGCAGGTGGCTGATGAAGATGTGGTTCAGGCGGACGAATTTGAGTTTCATGCGCCGCAGTTGCAACTGAGCGCCCTCGCCACAGTCAATCATGAAAAGATTGTCGCGCACGTTGAGCACTTGGCACGACGGCATGTGGCGCATGCTGCATGTGGCGCTGCCACACCCCAATATGCTAAGTTCGAAGCGAGTCACGATTGTGATAGCATGATGAATGAAGAATGCGGAACGCGATGTGGCGCAAATTCCGCATTCTTCATAGTGATTGTCAGGTTGTTACTGCCCCACCGAGAGGGTCGTGTACCATCTTCCCGAGGCGTTGCCCAGAGTGAGGGTGACGTAGCCCACGCTGTTTCCGCCGTACCAGGTGACCGCGGTGTCGTAGGCGCTGTCGTGGATGCTGATGGGCGAGCCGTAGACGCGGCACAGGTTGTCGTAGGTAGCGTTGTAGCGTATCATGTCGCGATAGGCCGTGGAGTAGACAAATTGTGCATTGACCAAGCGTCCAGCGTCATAACTCAGCATCACATCGGGCCAGAGCAAGTTGAGCATAGACACATCGCGCAGGTAGATGATGTTGCCCTCGTAGCCGTCGATGGTGTAGCCACTGTAGTAGAGGTGGTTGAGAGAAGCCTCAAAGAGCGTGCCAAAGGTGATGCCCAGTATGCGGTCGATGACCGGCGCTCCGTAGTAGGGGCGATAGTGGACGGGCACGGGCGGGCGATACCAGCGCAGAGGGCGCGGACGGTAGGCGCGCATGGGAGGAGGCAGAGGTCTGCTCCAGTTGTTGTGCCTGTAGTTCCAGCGATAGTGGTCACGATAGGCGTGGTAGCCACGATCCTTGGGCATGGGCGGGCGGTTGCCGGTGCCGTGGATGCCGGGGCGGTGGTCGCCATGACGGTTGTGGTCACGGTTCATGTCGCCAGGATAGTGCCCGCGGTTGTCGCCACCCACACGTCCGTTGGGAGTGCGTCCGCTGTGAGTGCCACCGCGGTCAAATCCCGAGCGGTCGTTGCCGCGGTCGTGTCCGCGTCCGGTGCCCACGTTGTCGTTGCCACGGTCGTGTCCGCGTCCGGTGCCCACGTTGTCGTTGTCGTTGCCACGTCCGTTGTCACGTCCGCTACCCACGTTGCCACTTGGCGTGCGCCCCATGCCACCCATGTTGCCGCCACGGCGCGTGTCAACGGTGGTGCGACCAGTGTTTTGAGGACGCATCGCATCGTGGCTTAGTCTTTCGTTGCGCGTGGACGTTGATACTTGGCGGTCGGCACTACGGGTCGGCGCCGTAGTCACCGAGCGCGTGCTGCGGTCGCTGCTGCGGCTGGGAGTGGCCACCGAGCGACTGCTGTGGTCCATGCTGCGACTGGGAGTGGCCACCGAGCGGCTGCTACGGTCGCTGCTGGAGGGACGGCTTACCGATGTGGTGGAATGACCGCCACCACCCATTGTTCTGCGATGGTCAGATCGACCTTGAGCCTGAGCCGAAGCGCCCGAAAGGAGCGCTCCAACGAGCATCAAACTCATCATCATGTGTCGTAAAAGTGCATTCATCGTAGTATATTTTTTATTGTTAAACATTCGTCTGTTTCGTTTTGCATTTAGACTGCAAATGCCATGCCACGTTTAACGCTTTTAGTAGTAGATGGGGCCAGTTCTCGACCAACGGCAAGAATGTGCCGACCAATCGGGTGGTCGTGCCGACGTCTTGCGTCATTTTGCTGCCAAAATTTCACGGTAGAAGTCCTTGAGACACTGCCTCACATAGCCTTGCTCGTAGCGCTCGGCCATCGATTGGCGCGCTTGAGCGGCCATTTGTCGGAACTCGTCGGGGTGCTCAAGGGCGTAGAGCATGCCATCGTGAAGCGCTTGTTCGTCGCGTGGCGGCACGATGATGCCGTTGCGTCCGTTGACGATGATCTCGTTGGCGCCGTTGATGTCGGTCACGATGCTTGGCAACCCCATGGCGCCAGCCTCGATGACCACGTTGGGGAACCCCTCGCGGTAACTCGACAGCACGAACACGTCGGCGTCGTTATAGAATGGTCGCACGTCGGCCTGCTCACCCACGGCCTCGATGCCGTCGCACTCGTCAATGGCCTGCAACGTGGCGGGTTGCAGCGGGTCGAGTTGCGGCTCCTGCCTCCCCACCAGCACCAATCGCGTGGCAGGGTGGGTGGCGTGCAAGCGCACGAATGCTTGCACCAACTCGTTGATGCCTTTGTCGCCCACCAGTCGTCCCACGAAGAGGAACGTGGTCACTCCAGGATGCGTGGGCTCCTTGCGCTCGGGCGTGTAGTAGTTGAGGTCGATGCCCCTCACATTGCCGTATCCGAGCACCCTCATGGGCTTGCTGGTGATGTGCTGCAAGTCGCGCTTCACGCCTTCGCCCTCGGGCACGACGTGTGTGGCGCAGGCACAGGTGAGCCAGTCGGTGGCCATGAGAATGCGTCGCTTGAGTCCCGTTGCGGTGGGCCACACGAGTCCCGTGAAAGTGTGCACGCGCACTGGCACGCGAGCCAGCCATGCCGCCATCATGCCTATGAGTCCGGCCTTAGGAGTCATGGTGTGTAGCATCGTGGGACGCTCTTTGCGCAGCACACGCCACATGCGCCACAGCGAGCGCAAGTCGCGCAACGGCGAGATGTGCCTGTCCATGGGCACGCCAATGGTGCGCACACCATCGGAGCGTCCTACCTGCGCCAACTCGTCGTCGGGCGAGGAGATGGCCACCACCTCATAGTCGTCGCTCAACTCCCGCAGCAACCCCCGACAGAATCCTGTCAAAGACCTCCCAACGGTGGCTCCTCTAATAATTTTCTGCATAGTAGGCAAATATTTAATTGTAAATGAATGAATCTTGTTTTATGCACAAAATAGGTGCGTAAAACTGCTGGCGTCTTGTTGCTTTAAGCGAGTTTCACACCAATCGCATAATCTCTTTCCAGTTATAATTCTGATTGTCGAATGTCTGCAAAAAAAAGCGAGAGAAACACTGTAAAAGATATGCTGTAAATACAATTGCAAGAAAGACTATTATCAAGTTCAATGGGAATAGGAAGTTAAGCGAGGTGGTTATTATAGCGTGTTGAACCACATAGATTTGAAGGCAAAGTCCGCCGATAAATCTTACGACCAAACCAATGCGAGAATCCATCATTCCTACTAATGAAGACTCGCAGAAGTAATATAATGATATACACATTCCAGCAAGGCAAGGAATCGTGAATAAGTTCATTATAGCGGAAATGTCTTCACTGAACTTGTTCTTGATGAATAAAATGCCATAGAATCCAGCAAAGAGAAGGATAAACCACAGGCCTGGGAGTTTCAATTTAAATGATTGACGGTGGAGACTGAAAATTGCCCCCAATAACATGATCAAAAAGAAAAAGACAAGTCTAAAAGTTCCGTCACCATAAAAATTGTTCAGCAAGTGACTATCAGAATAATAATAGTACCCAATAGTAACGATTAGGTATAGCACAAAAGCCATCCACAACCTGTTTTTAAAAATTTTCCTTGTGAAGTAAATCAATATATAATAAACCATTATGCATGAGACGAACCATCCTCCTCCATAAAGGATGGAATCACGAACGCTATAATGTTCATCAATCAAGAAGGCGGTAATTATTGCCCACATTATAACGGTGGGGTAAATTCGACGAATTCGCCGTTTATACCAATTGTCAAACCGTCGTTCCTGACCCAAAAATAAAGTAAAGCCTGAACAAAAGAAGAAAATCGCATCACCAATTGCACCACCAGTAGCCATGCCATTAAAATGAACATACAAATCCCCCATATGGGAATTGGTAATAGCAATGGCCGCAAAAAACTTCATTATGTCGATGGCAAGATTTCGTTCTTTACTCATTTTTTTCAATAAACTCACCTTCCAAAATAGGTCTGTAATCTTTCAAATAGATTGGCAAACCATCGACATCGCGAAGGATTAGGTTGTTAGGAGGAAATGTCATTTCGATTTCGGGAGATATTTCGTCACCTCTATTTAATGCCAGTAACAATTGAAATTCAGAGATATTAAATCCAGCATTGGCAAATGAAGAACTGAAGGCGACGTGACGAATGTTTATTTCGGTAACAAAAGGCACCCCATTTTCATCGGCTTTCATGTCACAAACCACAAGGCCATTCATCACCGTGTTTGTCTCCTTGCATAAGATTTCAATTGCTTGTAATGCCGTTTTCTTAATCCGTTCATCATTGAGAAGCCGCCCTTTGCTTGTGTTTCCAGTGATGCCGGAAACTGCTACTTTGGACATGATATACTCAATACGTTCGGCTATTGCAAGTTTCCGCAATCTGCCCGAATCAAAAATCATGAAAACGCCATAATTGCCCCCAGGAAGGAACTGAGATAGTTGAAACTCATCAATTCCAGTGTTGATTTGAACCCATGCTTGCAGTTCTGCAAGATTGTCAGCCTTAAAAGACCCCTTGCCAGATGCAGTTCCAGCAGAGGCATCACGAATCCAAACAGGATATCCAAGAGGTGATGCGAATTTGTCATCGAGGATGTCATTCCTATGGACTTGTCGATTTTTTGGCACAAGGCCATAGGGGGAGAGTGTGCGAAAAACCTTTTCTTTGCTAATTGCTAATTTGCAAAAATCAACCGGTGGCAATAGACATGGAATGTCGAAATGATTGTTTGCCCAATAAAGCACCTCCACCTCGGGCACAACAATGACCGCATCGGGCTTTTCTTTTTCTAAGATTTGTTCTACAACCTCTTTATAATGAGGCTCCGAAACTGCGGGAACCTTATAGACTCTATCAAAAAGTCCCTCATATAAGCCATAAAGAGTGGTCGCCATATCCCACCCAACGAACGTGGCATCGCAAAACTTCTTACTGATTTTTAGTGAGCGAACCACACTGCGTGCCGACACAGCGCATGCTCCGGTGATAATGATTTTCATATTTTCGTATTTTGACGTTCAACATCAAGGTAGTGTTCTTTCTTATCAGCAATAGCCCCTTCGCGCTTGAATACTTTTTTGATAGTGATAAAAAATATCTTTGCGTCAAGTAAAAATGAGACATGTTCGGCATATTGAGCGTCTAACTCTAACTTGCTATCCCAATCAATCTCATTTCGACCATGAATTTGTGCCCAACCAGTAATCCCTGGACGCACAGTGTGTCGCAACTGCTCGCGTTGTGTGTAATAAGGCAAGTAACGCGTTAATAGCGGTCGTGGGCCAATGAGCGACATGTCGCCCTTAAGCACATTGATGAGTTGCGGCAGTTCGTCGATGCTCGTGGAGCGAACGAAGCGTCCCACGCGTGTGAGGCGCTCGCCGTCGGGCAGCAGTTCGCCGTCGGGGCCCCGCTCGTCGGTCATCGTCTTGTACTTGATAATCTTGAACACTTTGCTGTGTAACCCGGGGCGTTCTTGCAGAAAAAACGCTCCGGCACCCTTGTTGGCGAAGTGGAGCCACACAGTGACGATGAGCAACAACGGCGAGAGCACGATAAGAGCCACTAACGCCACGGAGAAATCAATGATGCGTTTGAAAAATCGCTTATACATGTATATATGAACTTTTTCGTGTGAGACATCGCTTGTGTTGTCACCACAAGTGGCGGAATCGGTCTTTAAAGGTGTGCCAAAACTCTGCGAATGTGAATATGTTTGTGCCGCGCCCATGGTCATTGCCCACCTCGGCGCGGACTTGCTCAATGGTCTTGACGTGGTCGAGGTCGACATAGTAACAAGGATGGCCGCCGTAGCGCTCCTCTTCGGGAGGTGTCGTGTAGTAGCGTGGGTAGCCCTTGATGAGGATTTCATGATAGCGCTCGGGCACAGCCATGGTGGTGTCCTCGAAGGGCATCCATTGTGGGGTGCCAATGTATTCTTTCTCGAACGTGTGTTTCAATGCTATCTCGGTGCCGCTCCACCCAATGCCATAGCACCGATACACGTCACCCTTGACTTGTGCGATGCGTTGTTTGAGTTCATTCACGCGC
>CACWKM010000094.1 GCA_902761475.1 uncultured Bacteroidales bacterium | reverse complement strand
CGAGCCTTCAAGACCCACGTTGAAGTTGCCGTTCTTCTCCCAAGAGATGTCCTTGTTCTCGAGCGAAGCGATAATGGCACCGATGTTGTTGCCATTGCTATACTCGAGGTTATAGAGGCTCTGCCATGCGTAAAGCAGCTGCTGGCCGTCGCGATACAGGTTGTCGTTACCTTGCTCACCATAACTGGCCTTGAGCGACAGGTTGTCGATCCAAGCGATGTCCTTCATGAAGTTCTCGCTCGAGATGCGCCAGTTACCACCCAGCGACCAGAATGTGCCGTTGTGGTGATCCTTGTGGAAGCGCGAAGAAGCATCGGTACGCAACGAAGCGCTCAGATAGTAGCGGTTGTCGAAGTTATAGTTCACACGACCCAGGAACGAGTTGATGCGATACTTGTCGCTGTAACTATCGGCATCGATCATCGTGGTGCCAGGACGCAACTCGTAGATACCGTCCACGAGGTTGGTCTTGCCAGCCGACAGATAACTGAACTTGTAGTCATAGTACTCGTGACCGAGCAGGACGCTGAAGTTGTGGTTGCCAAAACTGCGGTCCCAAGTGAGCAACTGGTTGAAGGTGTAACTCTGAGTGCGATAGTTGCGCTTGTAGAGCAGACCACCAGCGTTAGCCTGGTTACCGTGCTGGGCGTTCATGTAACGCATGTAGTTGCGGTTGTTGTAGTCCATACCAAAGTTCACGGCGAACTTGATACCCTTGCGCCAACCATACTTGTCGAGGTCGCTACCAATGACCACACCGGTGCGCAAGCCAGCGGCGTCGCGCTTGTTGTGGGCCTTGTCGAGCATGAGCATACCCAGCGAACTGAAGTCGCTCATGCTACCCGGACGGCTACCCTCGCCCCAGTCATACTCGATGTTGCCATCGGCGTCATACACGTTGTTACCCTTGCTGTCCTTCAAGTAAACGGGGAGCAGCGGGTTGATGAACTGTGCGGTGTACCACGGGTTGCTCGTGGCTGTATTCTCATAGTCGTTGAAGTTGCTCGTGGAGTGAGCCAGCGAAGTGTTGATGTTGGCGGCAATCCAGTTGTTAATCTGGGTGTCCACACTGGCACGTGCGCTGTAACGCTCAAAAGCAGTGGTCTTCAACACACCGTTCTCCTTGAGATAACCCAGCGAGAACAAGTAGCGGGTCTTGTTGGTGCCGCCGCTCACAGCGAGTTGGTGCTCGTGGCGCAGGGCATTCTTGCGGGTCACAGAGTCAAGCCAATCCTCGTTCCACACGCTTTGTGCGTCGGCACGCACTTGGCCGGTGGCGGGATCGATGATGGTGTCCCAAGTGTAGTTCTTGAAGGGATTGTACTGCTCGCCACCGAGTTGGCTGCTCAGGCTTGCGCGGGCTGCTGCCTCGGCATCGCTCCAACCCATATTCTCGCCAAAGGCGTAAGAGTTGCGCAGCGCCTCATAGGTGAGTTGCACATATTCCTTCTGGTCCACATTCTTGTAGCGCTTCAGGCCGCGATTCGACCAACCCACCGTCGAGCGCCAGGTGACGTTGGTGCGACCCTCAACACCCTTCTTGGTTTGAATCATCACCACACCGTTGGCACCACGGGCACCGTAAAGAGCGGCTGCCGAGGCGTCCTTGAGCACGGTCATCGACTCAATGTCCGAGGGGTTGATAGAACTCAGTGCGCCGTCGTAAGGAATACCATCGACCACATACAGGGGCTCGTTGCTGGCGTTGATCGAACCAAAACCGCGGATGCGGATGGCAGGACTCGAACCAGGCTGGCCAGTACCGTTGGTCACTTGGATACCCGACACGTTACCCTCCAGAGCCTTGGTGGCGCTGGTGATGGGGCGCATCTCAATTTTCTTGCTGCTCACTGCTTGAGCCGAACCGGTAAAACTCGTCTTCTTCGTCGTGCCATAGGCCACCACGATCACCTCGTCGAAGGCGTTCTCGGTGGGCATCAGGGCAACGGTGATGCGGTTGGCAACAGCCACCTCAACAGTCGTGTAGCCCACATACGACACGTTAAGCAGTTTCACATTGTCGGCGATGCGAAGGGTGAACGCACCTTTGCTGTCGGTCATCGTGCCCTGTGAAGCATCCGATGCCGCAGCAACCGTGGCACCAATCAGCGCCTCGCCAGTTGCAGCGTCAGTCACTTGTCCCGTCACGGTGCGGTCGGCAAGAGCCGCCAACGAGAAAGTGCAAACTAACATCAAAAGTAAAACAATCTTTTTCATAAGCATTTAATAAATTAATACTTCAAATACTTGTAAAATGTGTGTTCGTTGTGTGTGTTCTTATAAAATAGAGGCCTTGATCGCACTCGCCACGACGGCGGGTGTTGGGAATCATTCAATTAGTCCTATTTCCTAAAAACTCTCATACCAATCATTGTGACGACTCCCCGCTCCATTTCTTGCCGCTCGAAGCAAGAACGCGTTGCGAAACAGTCTTCACGGCTGCAAAATTAGTCAATTTGTTACAAATCGGTGGCAAAAAAAAACAACTTTAACTATTTGGGGCGAAAAGGTGGCAAATTGTTGTTTATTACCAAGATGTTAAAAAAACAACCGTTTCTGGTAGTGTTTTTGCGATGTAACAACCTGAAACAATGCGAACTGCATCAAAATTTATGTTTTATAACATATTTAAAAAACATTAAAAATCAAATGTTAAACCAAACGTGAAATTAACATTTGGCATTTAACATTTAAACGCCAGCCGCTGTTCCAGAAGGCAGAGGACGGTAGAGGACTGGAGAGGACGGCAGAGGATGTGCGGTATCGTGTTGAGGGCGATGAGGTGGAAATTCCGTGATATTGTCGTTCGCTGGCCTACTCGGTGGGGGTGGTGTGGGTGAGTGTCACTTTGCTGTGTGCGGCGTCGACGCGCTTGACGCGGATTTGTGTGCCGATGCGCTCGCACAGGTCCACGATGTGGCTGATGATGCCCACACGGCGTCCGCCCACTTGGTGGAGGCGCTCGAGGGAACTCGTCACGAGTTTGCGGCTGCTGTCGTCGAGGGTGCCGAAGCCTTCGTCGATGAACAAGGTGTCGGGCGTGTCGATGTGTTCGCTGGTTTTTGACAGTGCGAGGGCCATGGCCAGCGACGCCATGAAACTCTCGCCGCCCGACAGCGTGGACGTGGCACCCTGCGTGGCACCCATGCCGCAATCGTCAACCAGAATGTTGAGCGACCCCGGCTGGCAGGAGAGCCCAAAACGCGAGGTGAACTGCCGCAGATAGTAGTTGGCGTGCGTGAGCAAATTGTTCAGGATGAGGCTTTGTGCAATGCGTTTGAAGTTTTTGCCTTCTTTGTCGGCGAACGGTGCAAGTGTTTGCCATTCGCGCCATTCGCGTTCGAGGTCGTTCACGCGCTCAATTTGTTTGGCATGCTGTTGTCGTGCCTGCTCGTCGGCCTCAAGGCGCTGGCTCAGCGCCCCGCTATCGCGGTTCAACTGTGCGCTTTGCTGGTCCAGGTCGGCGAGGGTGGCATTTAGTTGCTCGGGGGTGTCGTCGGCCGCCATCGTGGGGCGTTGTGCGGCATGCGCGGCGCGCTGCTTTTTAATGGATTCCGCTTGTCGCACTCGTTCGTCGTGTGTGTTGACGGCCAAGTCGGCGCGGCGGCAGTGCTCCTGTGCCTCGCCCGAGGCGACGTCGGTTGCTGTCACGGGCCACATGTCGGGAGCGATGCAGTCACGCAACTTTTCCACTTGTTCGTTGACGCGCTCGCGCAATTCCACGGTTTGAGCGATGTCGCCGTCGAGGTTGGCGCGCGTTTCCTGCATCTTTTTGTAGGCTGCGGCGGCATCGGCCAGTCGTCGCTGGAAGGCCGGCAAGTCGCTCTCTACCTCATCGCGCCATCCCTTCCATGTCATCATGGGGGCGATGTCGTCGAGGCACTGCTGTGCGGTCTGGCGATGGACATCCATGAGCGCCGACAATTGCCTGCCGTGCTCCACCGCCTCGTTGAGCAGCCTCTGCGCCTGTTCGGCGGCTTTGCGGGCTTGCTCGGCGGTGCGGCGCAACTGTTCGCATTGCCTCACCTGCGCGTCGTAGGCGTTGAGTTCTTTATTGAGTGCCTCCAAGCGTTTGGTGTGTTCGCCCACTATCTTCGCCACCTCGTCGCGCGTGGTGGTCACAGGCAGTTCACATGCCGTTGCCGCGTTGGCGACACGCTGCTGCGCCTCGTCGCAGGCGGTACGTTTGTCGGCGAGGCGCTTGCTCGCCGTGTCGGCGGCCTGTTGGTGTTGGGCGATGAGGGTGCGCAGGGCGCGTGTGTCGCCGATGGCCTGTTCGTGGTCGGCGCGGGCCTTTTCGAGTTGCTGCTCAAGTGGTTGCAGCGCGGACGCCACGGGAACCTGGTCGAGTGCTTCGTCCACCACGTGCCCGCACACGGGGCACTGGTCGCCCACGGCAAGCCTGCGGCGCAAGTCTTGCACCCAACTTTGTGTCGTCGCCACGGCCACCTGATAGGCGTTCTCGCACGCATTGTGCTTCACCGTTGCATCGCGCTCGGCCGCCTCGAGTTGCGGCAGTCGGGCTTGTGCCTCGCGCCACTTTTCTTGTGCTTCGTCGAGCGCTTTCTGCTCCGCAGTGAGCGCGTCGGCACACTGTGCGCGCAGTTCCAGCGCATGGTCCAGCGTGCGCAATGCCTCGCGGTGCTGCTGCAGCGAGGCATGCTGCTGCCGCATGGCCGTGGCGTCGATTTGCGCCAGCGCCTGCTCGGCCGCTTGCGCCTGTTCGCGGGCGCTACCGCTCTGCTGCTCTTTGGCTTGGCTGTTCTCGCGCAGCGCGGGGAGCCTTTTCTCGCAATCGGCGAGTTCGCCCTGCAACTTGCCCAACTGGTCGAGCGCCTGCCGCCGCTGGCTCAGGCGTTCCACGATGACTACGCTGTTGGCCAACATGGTCTCATGCGGCGCTTGCTCGGCGAGTGAGGTGCCGAGTGCGGCCTGTCGTTCGCGTTGCTCCGCCTCGTGGCGTTCTAAGGCCGCTTGGTCGCCCATGAGCCTCGCTGCCAGCGAGCACATGTCGTTCAGGCTTTTCGTACAGTCGCGCTCGGCGCTGCCAAGCGTCGCCGCCAACTCGCCATCGCGCCGCAGCCAGTCCAACTTCGCCTGCTCGGCCAGTCGCGTTTCCTTGAGTTTCGCCATTTTGTCGGCGCACGACTGTTGCTGCTCCTTGAGTTGGCGTCGCTCGTCGTCGTTGAGCAGGGCGCGCATCATCACCTCGGCCTCTTGTTGAGCCAGTTCCCACGCCTGTTTGCGCTCGTTGGTCATCGCAAAGAGTTTGCGTCCCACGCGGCTGAAGATGTTGGTGCCAGTGAGTTTTTCCAAGATTTCGGCTTTCTCATCGTCGTTGCAGGTGAGGAAACGCGCGAAAGCCCCCTGGGCCAGCATGGTGGTGCGGCAAAACTGCGCAAAGGTGAGGCCCACCGCTTTTAGTATCTCGGGCTCAATTTCTCTTATCCCATTTAAGGACTGCCCTGTGCGCTCATTGGTGAGCGTGCGTTGTGCATTGCCAAGATTATTGTAACGTGTCACTTGGACGCGCCACTCTGCCACCCAGGGCATCCCTTGTGCGTCGTCAAAACTGAGTGTCGTGTGGGCATCTTTGCAGCCCTGACGCATCAACTGCCGTGGGTCGTTGGTGGAAATATTCCAGTTGCCTATGCGATATGATGCCCTTCCTTGCACATCGGCCATGCGCGGTGTTTTGCCATAGAGGGCCAGGCAGATGGCATCGAGGATGGTCGTCTTGCCCGAACCCGTCTCGCCGGTGATGAGGAACAGCGGCTCGTCGCGCAAGATGTCGCCGTCGAAGTCAATCTCTGCGTCGGCGATAGTGGCGAGGTTGTGAATGGTGAGTTTCTTGAATTTCATAATGCTTCCTCCTTTCTCACCTCTTCGATGGCGAGTGCCAAGAGGTGCTCTTGTTGGGGTGTGAGCGGTGTGCCCAGCGCGGCCATGTGGTCGCGTGCCACGTCGATGGGCGATAGTGCTTGTAATTCACTCACGGTGAGTGCTTCGGCTGTGTGCCCTGGTGTGGCGGCCTGGGGGCGCTCCACCAGCATCGTGCACAGGTTGGCGTTGGTGCCCTCGAGAATCTGCGAGGCGCGCACCATTGCGTCGGCGAGGGGCGTGCCGTCGGCGTGCACATGAAAGCGCACATAGGACCGCTTTCGGCCATCAAATTGCTGCAACTGCGCCAAGGCGTCCTCGAGCGGCAATGCCTGCACGGGAAAGGTGTGCAGCGGGATGAGGTTGGTGATGCGCACGCGCTCCACCTGCGGCGGCTGGTGGCCCGTGAGCGTCACCAGCGACACCGAGTGCTCGCACTGCTCGTCAAAACTCACCGCTATCGGGGTGCCGCAGTAGCACACGCGGCCGTCGGTGTCGGCAAGGGTCTGCGGGCGATGAATGTGCCCCAAGGCCACATAGTCGTAACCCGTGCCCAGGGCGGTGAACGGGAAAGTGTCGCTCATTCCCACCTGGTCGTGTCCGGTGAAGTCGCTGCCGGCAATGGCGGCGTGCGCCATGAGCACCACGGGCAGCGACGCGGTGTTGCGCGCCGCCACGCCGTCGAGCAGCGTCTGGCACAGCCAGGCCATGCGCCCGTCGCGCTCCACGGTGGGCGGAGCGGGGATGGTGCTGAGGAAGGCGTGCGGCAAGGCCACCACAAATCCCTTGCCGGGAATCTCCACGATGTGTCGCGACACGTCGAGGCGCCCCTCGTTGTCGCGCGCCAGGCCGCCCACCACCGTCACGCCCGCCAGACGCCACAGTGCGCCGTTGGCCTCCAGACGCGACGCGCTGTCGTGGTTGCCGGCGGTGACGACAATCGTCATCTCGGGGCATGCAGCATGAATGGCAAGCAGCCCTTCCACATAGATGCGCTGGGCCCATGCTGGTGGCACGGCGGTGTGAAACACGTCGCCGCTCACCACCATCACATCGGGACGGTGCACACGCACCACCTCGGCAAGTTGGCGCAACATGTCGCGCTGCTCGT
>CACWKM010000093.1 GCA_902761475.1 uncultured Bacteroidales bacterium | reverse complement strand
AATGAGTGTGCCACTCGGCACACTCATTTTTTAAGTCCCCAAGTGAAAGGGGAAATTAGAACATCTTCTCGGGGTAGATGCCTTGCTCGTGCAGTTGCGCGAATTTCTCGACCACGGCAGGACGGTCGGCGCTGTAGGTCACTCCGAACCACTTGCTCTCGGTGGTGAGCACCTTGCACTGAGCCTCGCCGCGCAGAACCAGGTCGTTGACCAGCGTGGGGATGTAGAACTCAGCCTTGGGCTTGTTGATGTTCTCCTTGAGGAACTTCACGAAAAATTGCTCACTGTGAGCGAAATAGTCGGGCGTGAATCCCCAGAAGTTCATCGACACGGGCGTGTTGAAGTCGAGTTGTTGCACTTTTCCCTCCTCGTCGGTGAAGACGATGTTGTGGTTCTCGTCGTAGCCGATGGCAGTGCGCTCGACCACTCCGGTGAGATTGCCGTCGATGGTCTCGCACACACCGCGCGACACGGTGCCGCTCTCGCTCATGGTGTTGCCCACCTTGAAGCCCACCATGCTATAATGGTTGGTGCTGCCCTCGGGCAGAGACATGAGTTCTTTGGCCATCACCTCAAAACTGTTACGGCCATAGTAGTCGTCGCTGTTGATGATGGCAAAAGGCTCGTGGATGACATTCTTGCCCATGAGCACAGCGTGGTTGGTACCCCAGGGTTTCACGCGGTCGGTCGGGCAGGTGAAGCCTTCGGGAAGGTCGGTCACAGCCTGGAAGACCACCTCAACGGGAATGTGACCCTCATATTTCGAGAGGATTTTCTCGCGGAAGTCGGCCTCAAAGTCTTTGCGAATGACGAAGACGACCTTTCCAAATCCAGCGTGGATAGCGTCATAGATAGAATAGTCCATGATAGTCTCGCCGTGAGGGCCCAGACCATCGAGTTGCTTGAGGCCGCCGTAGCGACTGCCCATGCCAGCAGCAAGTACAAAGAGTGTTGGTTTCATGCTTATTGTTTGTTGTTAAACAAAAATTGTTGTTTGGTGAAAAATCAGTTTGTTGTCTCAAATGCGAACAGGATGACACGGCGATACTCGTCATCGGGCCGCAGCACCTGCGAGGGGAAGTTGTCGTGGTTGGGTGCGTCGGGCATGCCTTGGCACTCAATGGCCACTCCGTCGTAGTCTTGGTATTCGTGTCCGCTCTTGCTCACGGGAGCCCCGGCGAGCCAGTTACCGGTGTAGACCTGCACGGCGGGTTGGTCGGTGAACACCCGCAGCACGCGTCCCGATTTCTCGTCGACGAGTTCGGCAGCCTCAATCAGGTCGCCAGTGCCCTCGGCGTCGAGTACCCAGCAGTTGTCGTAGCCCTTGCCAAATCGCAGCGCGTCGAAGTCGGCCTTGATGTCGCGTCCCAGTTTCTTGGGCTCGAGGAAGTCCATGGGTGTACCAGCCACGGGTGCCATCTCGCCAGTGGGGATGAGCGAGTCGCTGGTGGGCAACCACTTGTCGGCGGCGAGTTGCAGCGTGTGGTCGAGCACCGTGCCGCTGCCTTCACCGGCAAGGTTGAAGTAGGTGTGGTTGGTCAAGTTGATGACCGTGGGGGCATCGGTGATGGCCCACAGTTCAATCTTGAGCACGTTGTCCTCGGTCCAGGTGTAGATGACACGCGCCTCGACGTTGCCGGGATAGTTCTCGTCGCCGTCGGGGCTGCTCAGCGTGAACACCACTGTGTCGTCGCCCTGGCACTCGCCCTGCCAATTCTTGTGGCTGAAGCCCTCGGGACCGCCATGCAGGTGGTTGGGGCCATTGTTGATGGCGAGATGATGCTCCACGCCGTCGAGGGTGAAGCGGCCTTGTGCAATGCGGTTGGCATATCTGCCGGGTGTCTTGCCGGCACAGGGACCGTCGTAGAAGTATTCTCCCAGGTCGCGATATCCCAGCGTGACATCGGCCAGCACGCCGTCGCGGTCGGGCACTTCGATGCCCACGATGCCAGCACCCACCGTCGAGAGCGTCACGCTGGCGCCCATCGCGTTGGTTAGTTTAAACGTGGTGACCTCGCCATGCGGGGTCGCCACGGTGTCAATTTTCACGTTCATGCTATTGATGTTGTGTGGTTTTGTGCCTAATCAATCTACGCGGCGAGCGCCGTCGCTGATAATCACGTCGATTACCACTGGCTCATGGCCATAGCGTGCGTTGAATTTCTCCTTGGCGGTGGCAATGAAGGCATCGTATAGTTCCTCCTTGACCAGGTTGATGGTGCAGCCGCCAAATCCGCCGCCCATGATGCGCGAACCAGTGACGCCACATTCGCGGGCGATGTCGTTGAGGTAGTCCAACTCCTCGCAACTCACCTCGTAGTCCTTGGAGAGTCCGTGGTGGGTCTCATACATGCGCTGTCCCACGGTTTCCATGTCGCCACGCTCCAGTGCGTCGCACACGTCGAGCACGCGCTGCTTCTCGCCAATCACATAGCGAGCGCGCATGAAGTCTTCCTCGCTGATGCGGTCGCGAGCGGCCTCCAGCATTTCCATAGTGGCGTCTCGCAAGGTCTCAACGCCCAGAGTTGCGGCCACGCGCTCGCACGACTGGCGACGCTTGTTGTAGGGCGAGTCCACCAACTCATGCTTCACCTTGCTGTCGAGCAGCACCAACTTGTAACCGTCGGCCTTGAAGGGGAAATAGGCATATTCGAGCGAGCGGCAGTCGAGGCGAATGAGGCAGTCCTTCTTGCCGAACACCGATGCAAACTGGTCCATAATGCCGCAATTCACGCCGCAATAGTTGTGCTCGGTGGATTGACCGATTTTGGCCAGTTCAAATTTCTCTAACTTGTTGTCGTTGAACAGGTCGTTCATGGCAAAGGCGAAGCACGACTCCAGCGCTGCGCTGCTCGACAATCCAGCGCCCAGGGGCACATTGCCGGCAAACACGGTATCGAAACCCTTCACAGTGCCGCCACGCTTGATGACCTCGCGGCAAACGCCAAAGATGTAGCGTGCCCACTGGTCTTGCGGTGCATCCTCCTCTTTGAGGCCAAACTCGACATAGGCATCCAAGTCGGCACTGTACACGCGCACACGGTCAGTGCCGTTGATGTTAATCATGGCCATGATGTACTTGTCGATGGCGCCCGGGAACACGAAACCACCGTTGTAGTCGGTGTGCTCGCCAATGAGGTTGATACGGCCCGATGAGGCATAGAGTTGACCCTCGTTGCCAAAACGCTGCTTGAATAACGCTGTGATTTTCTCTTTCATTGTAGATAGTTTTGTTAAGATTGTAATTTATATGTAAGTTAATGGTTGTTTCTTGGCGTGAAGTTACATTTGACTTCAAAGTTAATGATTTTTTGTGAAACAAACGTGCGCAACACCCTTTTTTTGCTATAATTAAGGAAATAAATCATCATTTAATAAATAGGTCGGCGTTACAATAAAATCTTTTTATTAAATTTGCAAGTTGGAAACAAGACACAGTTATATACTTTAAACATTAAAAATTTAAGAAGAAAACAAACATGGTAAACATCAAAGATTTTGACTTTGCTGGCAAGAAAGCCATTGTGCGCGTAGATTTCAATGTGCCTCTGAATGAAAAAGGTGAGATAACCGACGATACTCGTATTCGTGGCGCTCTGCCCACGCTGAAGAAAATTCTCGCCGATGGTGGCGCACTCATCTTGATGTCCCACATGGGCAAGCCCAAGGGCAAGGTCAATCCTAAGTTGTCGCTGGGCCAGATTGCTGGCGCTGTGGCTGCCGCTCTGGGTGTCTCGTCGGTGAAGTTCGCTCCCGACTGTGCCGATGCCAGCGATGCCGCTGCCGCGCTCAAGCCCGGTGAGGTGCTGCTGCTCGAGAACCTGCGTTTCTATCCCGAAGAGGAAGGCAAGCCCGTGGGCATTGACAAAGAAGATCCCGCCTTTGCCGAGGCAAAGAAGGAGATGAAGGTCCGTCAGACCGAGTTCGCCAAGAAGTTGGCAAGTTATGCCGATGTGTATGTGAACGACGCATTTGGCACCGCTCATCGTCGCCACGCTTCGACGGCTGTCATCGCCGACTTCTTCGACGCCGACCACAAGATGCTCGGCATGCTCATGGAGAAAGAGGTGACCGCTATCGACAACGTGCTCAAGAATGCGCAGCATCCTTTCACCGCCATCATCGGTGGCAGCAAGGTGTCGTCGAAACTTGGCGTGATTCAATTCTTGCTCGACAAGGTTGATAACCTCATCATTGGCGGCGGTATGGGTTATACCTTCATCAAGGCCCAGGGTGGCCACATCGGTGAATCGCTGCACGAGGACGAACTCATGCCCGAGGCATTGCGCATCATGGAAGTTGCCAAGGAGAAGGGCGTGAACCTGAGCCTCTCGGTGGCAACTGTGGCTGGCGACCGTTTCGCCAACGACGCTAACCGCCAGGTGGTGGACATCTTCAACATCCCCGATGGATGGGAGGGCATGGATGCCAGCGAGGCTTCGCTTGCCAACTGGAAGAAAATCATCATGGATTCCAAGACTATCCTGTGGAACGGTCCCGTGGGCGTATTTGAGTTTGACAACTTCGCTCATGGCACTGGCGAAATCGCCAAGTATGTTGCCGAGGCTACCGAGAAGGGCGCCTATTCGCTCGTGGGTGGTGGCGACAGTGTCGCTGCTGTCAACAAGTTTGGCTTGGCCGACAAGGTGTCCTATGTGTCGACCGGTGGCGGTGCCATGCTCGAGGCTATCGAGGGCAAGGTGCTTCCCGGTGTGGCAGCCATCGTGGGCGAGTGAGCCGCGGAGTAAATCCCTTACAACAAAAAACAGGGACGTGTCGGATGATACCGATGCGTCCCTCGTTTTTTTGTGCGATGACGAAAAAGGTCGCTTTAGTCGCTTGTCGTGGGCGGTTCAACGACGTGGCGATAGGGTGATGCCAAGGGGTCGAACTGGCCCGAGGTGAGGCGCTCGTAGATGCGGATGCATGCCCACGCGTCGAGCGCGGCATAGTGTTGCTGCGCTTCGGTGAGACGGGCGGCATCCCAGTTGGTGAGGCGCTGACTCTTCGAGATTTTTTGTTGAAACAAGATGGCGAAGACCTTTTGCAATCCCAGGTCGCCAATCTCGTAGCGCTTCACCAATTCCTGCAATTCGACAAATCCGGCTGGCTCAAACGCATAGACGCGATGCAGCACCTTGAAGTCGTCGTGTGTCGACAGGCCCACCTTGAGGCAGCCGGCATCCTCGAGGTAGTCCTTCAGCGGCGCGGGCATGCCAGTGTGCTTGAGGCGGAACAAGAAGCAGTGGGTGAGCGTGGACAGTTGCATCAGCGACACTTTGTGCATCTCGCCGCGCTTGAACGAGGGGCGGGTCTCGGTGTCGAAGCCCACGATGGGGGCCTGGCGAAGCGCGCGCACGGCTCCTGCCACTTGCGACACGCTGTCGATGATGTGGATTTGTCCTTCATAGGTGACCACCGGCATCTCGTTCACCACGTTCTTGTCGATGGTTATGATGTGTTGGATGGGTTGTTGTGCCATGCTCTTAAACAGGTTTTCCTATCAGTTCAAATGGGAGGGCTTGCTCGATGTGCACTTGCGCGAATGTGCCCGGCGTGAGGGTGGCCGACTTCTCGATGAGCACCTCGGGGTCCACCTCGGGCGAGTCCCATTCGGTGCGGCCCACGTAGTAGTCGTCTTCTTCACGGTCCACCATCACCCGCAGTGTGCGTCCCACCTTGTCGAGTTGGGTGTCGAGCGAGATGTCCTCCTGTAGTTTCATGAGTCGCTGCAAGCGCTCTTCTTTCACTTGCTGGTCCACGTCGTCGCGATAGTGCTGTGCGGCATAGGTGCCTTGCTCCTCGCTATAGGCGAAAGCGCCCATGCGCTCGAAACGTGCCTCGCGCACAAATTGCATGAGTTCGTTGAACTCCTCCTCGCCCTCGCCGGGAAATCCCACCATGAGCGTGGTGCGCACGTGCAAATTGGGCACGGCTTGGCGCATGGCCTCGAGCAGACGCAGCGTGCCCTCGCGGTCGATGTGGCGAAGCATGGCGGTGAGCACCTTGTCGCTGATGTGTTGCAGGGCGATGTCGAGGTAGTGGCACACATTGTCGTGGCGCGCCATCACGTCGAGCAGTTCCATGGGGAATTGTGCTGGATAGGCATAGTGGAGGCGTATCCACTCCACGCCGTCGATGCGCGCCATGCGGTCGATGAGTTCGGGCAACTGTTGCTGGCGGTTGAGGTCGAGGCCGTAGGACGAGAGGTCCTGCGCGATGACGTTGAACTCCTTCACGCCCTTGTCAACGAGGTGACGCACCTCGTGGAGCACTTGCTCTTGGGGCACCGACTTGTGGCGGCCCGTGATGAGCGGAATGGCGCAAAAGGCGCAATGACGGTTGCACCCTTCGCTAATCTTCAGGTAGGCGTAGTGTGGGGGAGTGGTGAGGTAACGCTCGGCAGCGAGGTCGTCGCGATAGGGCTTGCCCAAATCGGCCAGCAACTGCGGCCAGTTGAATTTGCCGTAGAAATGGTCCACCTCGGGCAACTCTTTTATCAAGTCGGCCATGAAACGCTCGGCCAGACAGCCCATCACCACGAGTTTGCCGATGCGCCCTTGGCGCTTGGCTTCGCCCAACTGCAAAATGGTGTCGATGGACTCGGCTTGGGCGTCGGCGATGAAGCCGCAGGTGTTCACCACGACAATCTCGCCGTTGGCACGGCTGGGGTTGTGCTCAATCTTATAGCCCGCCGCCAGGAGTTGGCGCATGAGGTGCTCCGAGTCCACAAGGTTCTTGGAGCAACCCAGCGATATGACGTCAATCTTGCCGCGCCTCATTTGCCAAAGAGCGACTTCACAAATTCTTGTTTGCGGAACACTTGCAGGTCCTCCATGCGCTCGCCGAGGCCAATGTATTTAACGGGAATCTGGAATTGGTCGCTGATGCCAATCACCACGCCTCCCTTGGCCGTGCCGTCGAGTTTGGTGATAGCCAGTGCGTTGACTTCGGTGGCCGCCACAAACTGCTTGGCTTGCTCAAAGGCGTTTTGCCCGGTGGAGCCGTCGAGCACGAGCAGCACCTCGTGGGGCGCGTCGGGCAACACTTTGCGCATCACATCCTTGATTTTGGTGAGTTCGCGCATGAGTCCCACATTGTTGTGCAGACGTCCTGCGGTGTCGATGATGACCACGTCGGCGCCCTGTCCCCATATCTCGAGTTGTTCGTCGGCAGCAGCGCGATAGGTGTCGGCGGCGCCCAGCACCACCTTGTTGCCCGCCTGCTTGTAGTGGTGGGCGAGTTTGCCTATGGTGGTTGTCTTGCCCACACCGTTCACGCCCACCACCATGATGACGTAGGGGCGCGATTCCTCGGGCACGGTGAAGTCCTCGAGCGATGCCGTGATGTTGTCGGCGAGCATGTCGGCGATTTCCTCGCACAGCATGTCGTTGAGTTCGCCCGTGCTCACATATTTGTCGCGTGCCACGCGGTCCTGAATGCGGTCCAGAATCTTGATGGTTGTGGCCACGCCCACGTCGCAGGTCACGAACACCTCCTCGAGTCCGTCGAGCACCTCGTCGTCGATGGTCGATTTGCCGGCCACGGCGCGGGCAATTTTATCAAAGAAACCTCGCTTGGTCTTTTCCAGGCCCTTGTCGAGGGTCTCCTTCTTTTCGCGGGAAAAAATACTAAACAGTCCCATATCTTTCTTATATCCTTTAAAATATCTTGCAAATTTACGCAAAATAGTTGAATATCGCCCCCTGAAAGCATGAAATTGGAGAAACAATTGCGTTTTAGGGGGTCCACAGTTCAATGATGAATTAGGAATGATGAATTAAAACAACGAATTTCACGGACTTATTCAATGATGAATTAGGAATGATGAATTAAAACAACGAATTTCACGGAC
>CACWKM010000092.1 GCA_902761475.1 uncultured Bacteroidales bacterium | reverse complement strand
TTTTTCGATGCCGAACCGCTCCACTTCTCGATGGAGGGCAGTCCGCACGATTGTGGGGTGTCGCGAATGAGCACATAGGCGATGATGGCTATCAAAGTCGCCACCGCAGCCGGGAAAGCATAGGTGCCAATGAGGAAGTACATCTTCTCGTTGGCGCCATAGAACCACGAACCGAACCATGCGGCGCCATAGGCTGCCATGGGACCCACGAGGGCGCCACCCACGTTGTGGGCGCAGTTCCACACGCTCATCCACGTGCCACGTTCTTTAATCGAGAACCACCGCGTCATCACACGGCCACACGGGGGCCAGCCCATGCCCTGGAACCAGCCCACCATGAAGTTGAACGCCGCCATCAGGAAGATGGCCAGCGCCTTCTGCTCGGCAAAGAACTGGATGGGCACAATCATGAACATCATGGCGATGGACGACAGTATCAAGCCCAGAGGCAGGAATCGGCGAGCGTTGCTGCGGTCGCTGATGCTTGCCATGACAAACTTCGACACGCCATAGGCCACGGCGTTCATGGCCAACGCGGTACCAAGTTCGCCCTTGGTGAAGCCAAAAGGCTCCAGCATGGGAATGGCCATGGACAAATTCTTTCGCACGAGGTAGAAACCGGCATAGCCAATGAAGATACCGATGAACACCTGCCAACGCAAGCGCTTGTAGTCGGAATCGACCTGCGAATCGGTACGCTCGGGCTTAAAGGCCGGAGGAGTTAAAAAACTTGCCATAAAACAGTAATTGATAATGAAATAAAGTTGAAATAATGGTTTTTTTGAAAGTTACTTGTTCAGTGCCGCGGTGGCCTCGAGGTCAAGGGCCTCGGCGAGCACGCTGATGGGGTTCATCACGCGCTTGCCGGTGGACATCTCGATTTGCCACTTGCAGGTCTCGCAGTCGGTGACCACCACCTCGGGGTCGGCCTGCTCAACGGCGGCAAACAGGCCCGAACCGATGGCCTGCGACGTCTCGTAGTTCTCGCGCTTGAAGCCATAGGTGCCCGCGATGCCACAGCACTGGCTCTCGAGCACATCGAGTTGCAACCCAGGAATGAGGCGCAACAACTCTATGCTGTAGATGGCCCAGCCCATACGCTGCATGTGGCAGGCGGTGTGATAGGCCATGTGGCGCTTGTAGTCGCTGCGGAACGCGAGGCGCACCTTGCCCTCGTCGATGAGATTGAAAATGTAGCGCGTGGCAAGGCTCAGGCTGTCGCGCACGCCAGCGGTGTCAAGGCCCAACACGTGCTCATACTCGTCGCGCATGGTAAAGGTGCACGTGCTGCTGGTGGTAATCACCGGTCGGCGGTCGCGCGTCACGCTGGTCGACATCGACTCGATGTTGGTCTGCGCCTGACGACGCGCCTGACCATACATGCCGTTGGCAATGAGTGCCACACCACAGCATTTTTCCTTGTCGAGCAGGTGCACGCCATAGCCCAGCGCATTCATCACGGCCACCAAGTCCTTGCCCAACTGCGGATAGTTGTAGTTCACATAGCAGCCGTGGAAATAACTCACATGGCGCATGAAACGGCCCTGCTCCTGCTGTGCATGACGGCGGAACCAAGTCTCAAACTTGGTGGAGGCATAGGCGGGGAAGGTGCGGTGCTTGTCAATGCCCAGCACGCTGTGCATCACGGCTTTCACGGGCTTGAGGCCCACGGTGAAGTTGGCTATCGGCGCCACCAACGTGGCCATGCTGCCCACCAGGTCGGTGCTGGCGAGCATCATGTCGCGCAACTTGGGACCGTGGCCCTGGTGCTTCATGCGAGCCTTCTGGATGATGTCGCCCACACGCACACCGCTGGGACACGCCACCTCGCAGCGCTTGCAGTTCAAGCACAGTTTGAGCGCCTCATCGTAGTAATGAGGGTCTTTCAGGCGATAGCGCTCGCCGTCGGGACCTGCCTGCTTGGGGCCGGGATAGGCAGTGGTGACTGCCGACACGGGACAGTACACGGTGCAAATGGAACACTTCAAGCACTGCTCGAAATTGTCCTCACTGATACTCGTCAATTGTGTACGTTCTGCCATGTATTATGGTTATTTTCGGTTCGTGATATGGTTTGTTTTCTAAGGTATAGGGAAAAGAATCTCAATCGTGCGTCCTGTTCGGCGTACGGCCCTATGGCATATTAAGAACCTGGTTTCCTGTTAGTTGTCGATGATTTGTTGCGCTACTGCGAGGGCCGTGAGCATGGCCACTCCCGTTCCGTCGCCCATCTTCACCGGGTCGTGCCCGCCCAGGATGGAACCCACGGCATACACATTGTCGAGCGGCTCACCTCCCTTGAGCGCATGGAACTGGCGGTCGACGCTCACCCCGAAACTCATGTAGGGCTGCTGGTTGAACACGCCATAGCGTGTCCATTGCGCCCGGTCGGTGGGGGCTGTCACGTCGAGGTCGAGCACAGGCTCGTAGACGCGCTCATAGTTGGCCATGAGGCCCCGGCTTAAGAAGGAGCCGCCGGCCATCACATAGTTGTCGGCCTGGAGCACCGTGTCGGCGAGTTTGGCGGTATGCACTCCCGTGAGGCGGTTGCCCTCAAAGGTGCCGCGCTGCACCGTGTCGCCCATCAAGTAGGTGCCGCCAAGCATCTGGAAGTAGTGGCGCAGCGTGGTGTGCAGACGCGCCCCCGGCACGGCAGGCGGCAACGTGGCCACCATGTGCAGCGGTTTGCTCACCTGGGCGCGAAGCATCGTCACCGCATGGTCATCGTCAAGGCCTAGCACGGCGGGCATGAGCACCACCTCGTCATTGTCACCGGCCACTTCGTTGATGGCCGATGCCAAACGCGACACGGCGCTGCCGCTCACGAGCGATTTGGCAAGATTGGCGGCACGCATCTCGGTGGCACTGGCGCGACGGGCGGCAAGTGGCTCCACGTCGAGTTCCTCGACGCGCACCGTAGCGCCCATCTCGCGCAAACCATGCGCCACAAAGTTCACCGGGAAATCCATGAAGCCGGCCACGTTCACCAGCAGCACATTGTTCCACGGCAGCACATCGGGGCGCTCAAGGGTCACATAGTCGCCCATCGTGAGCCACGCGGGCTTGGCCACTCCCATCGGGGTGAGGCGGTAGTGATTCACGCTGACATCGCCCTGCATGGGCATACCCACAGTGGCAAGCAATTTCGCGGCATCGGCGGCGAGTTGCGGCAGACGCGACACGCCTATTTTGGCATAGGGATGCTCCTCGGGCAGCGAGGCAGCGGCCTCAAGGGGACGCTGAACGGCGGTGCCATCGGGCAGTGCGCCCAGGAGTTCCAGCGAGCCGCCGTTGAAGTGAAGGCTACTCTGTCCGCTCGACACGATGGCCACGCGCTTGCCGGTGCGCGCCAGCGTCACGCCTGCAACGAGGCCACTCAGGCCTCCACCCACTATCACGGTGTGAAATCTCATTGCTTGTCCTCCTTTCTGGCCAGGGCCTTGTCAAGGCCGCACAGCCCTTGATAAATCGTCGCTGTGAGTTGCGCCTCGCGCAAGGTGTTGCCCCACGCGATGGGCTTCACACCCTTCCAGCGCTCGTCGAGAAATTCGCCCAAATGCGCCTCGGCCTGCGGCACATTGCCGCTCAACCGCCCCATGAGCGAGGCGGCGCGGCACGCGCACAGTTTGCCTTGGCATGTGCCCATGCCCACGCGGGTGCGACGGCGCAGGTTGAGCAGTGAGTTCACGTGCTGATGCTCGATGGCATATTTTATCTCGGCCACGCTCACGCCCTCACACTCGCACACGAGGGCACGGTCGGCCATGGTGTCGGCCATAATTTGATGGGCCATGGTGCCATGACGTCCCACGGCAGCCTTGCGGCCGAAGCGCGGCGTGGTCTCGGCGGCAGCCTCGGGCTCCGAGCCGGGAAGCGGCGTGATGGCGGTGCGGCACTCGGCGGTAACGCCCAATTTGGCGCACACCAGGTCGGTGACCTCTTCGGCCATGAGGCGATAGGTCATCATCTTTCCGCCCGTGATGGTCACGAAGCCAGCCAGGCCGTCGCGCTTCTCGTGGTCGAGGCACACGATGCCGCGGCTGATGCTGCGGCCCGTGGGGTCGTCGTCGGCAGCCACAAGCGGACGCACACCGGCATAGGCGCGCAGTATGCGCGTGGTGGCCAGCGCCGGAGCCAATTTCTCGCCCTCACGCAGCAACACCTCCACCTCCTCGTCGGTCACGCGCATATCGTCCACGGTGTCGATGGGCACACGGTCGCTCGTGGTGCCTATCACGCACACGGTGTCGTCGGGAACGAGGATGTCGGCGTTGGCGGGCTTGCGGCAACGGTTAATCACCATCTTGTTCACGCGGTGACCAAAGATGAGCAAAGCGCCCTTGGCGGGGAACATGTTGATGGTCACCCCGGCAAGTTTGGCCAGGCGCTGCCCCCATATTCCGGCTGCATTGACCACCACCTCGGCGTGCACCTCGATGGTGCGGCCAGTGCCGTGGTCGAGGAGTTTCACACCCTCCACACGATTTTGGTTCACCACTAATCCCACCACCTCGTGATAGGTGAGTGCCTGTGCGCCATGCAACTTTGCGTCGATGACGTTGGCCACCGTGAGGCGGAAGGGGTCAACCGAAGCGTCGGGCACACGCACGGCGCCTATAATCTCGGGATTCACCGAGGGTTCCAGGCGACGTGCCTCCTCGGGGTCGAGCACCTCGGCGCGGATGCCGGCGCGGCCACACGCCTCCACAAAGGTGGACTGATAGCCCAGGTCGTCCTCCGGAAGGGTGATGAACAGGCCGTCGGTCTCCTCTACGCAGTGGCGAGCGATTTTGCGCAAAATCATGTTCTCGCTGATGCACTCGGCGGCACTCTCGCCGTCGGTCACCGCATAACGCGCGCCGCTGTGAAGCAGGCCATGGTTGCGACCCGTGGCACCGTTGGTGAAGTCTTCACGCTCCACAAGCAGCACCTTCAGGCCACGCATGGCACAATCGCGAGCGGTGCCAGCGCCTGTGGCACCACCCCCTATCACAATCACATCGTAGCGTTGATTGTATATCTCCTCATTTACCATAATCGAGGCGGTTAAGGTAGGTATTGTTGGTTTTCACGCTTTTTCAAGTTTCGTGGCAAAAGTATATACTATTTCGCACATGACAAAATTTTTTAACAACATTTTTTTGCGGCGCAAAAATGCACATTTTTACAAATACTTGTTATTCAATATATTATATTGATTTCTTAATTATTTTTATGTTTTAAAACATATCAAACGAAAATAAAACGCAAGCAAAACGAAACAAAACGCAACCCATTTTGATTTCGCATCGAAAGTTATATAAAAGCAAAAAATGGTGGTTTTCCGTCTAAAAACGAAACAAATGCTTGCATTAGTTTCAAATTTTAATTACATTTGCCGCGAAAATCGAAACATTCGTCTCTTTTTGTTTTATAACTACGTACCTGCGCACGTGAAAGACCGACAAATGACAAAAGAAGAACGCCATGCGCTCATCATGGACCGCCTGGCCAAGCAAGGCTCCATCATGGTCTCGGACCTGGTGAGGGCCATGAACGTGTCGAGCGTAACAATCCGCAAGGACCTCACCGAACTGGAAAAGCAAGACAAACTCTACCGTAGCCACGGCAAGGCCATCTTGATGAACCCCTACATCCACAATCGCTCGGTGATTGAGAAAGAGCAACTTGCCGTGGACGAGAAACGCGCCATAGGCCTCGCCGCGGCACAACTCATCACGCGCGACGACAGCATCATCATCGCTTCGGGCTCCACGGTGCACGCCATGGCACGCAACATCAAGCCCATTCACCGCCTCACAGTGGTGAGCGCTTCGCTGCCAGTGAGCGAAATACTGGCGCAAAACGAAAGCATCGACGTGATGCAACTCGGCGGCATGCTGCGACACAGTAGCCTCTCGGTGGTGGGGCAATACAGCGAAACCATCTTGCGTGACTGCTCGGTGAGCAAACTCTACATGGGAGTGGACGGCATCGACTTCGAATTCGGGTTCACCACCACCGACATGCGCGAGGCAGAACTCAACCAGAAAATGATGGCTGCGGCTCAAAAGACCATCATCCTGGCCGACTCCAGCAAGTTTGGCAAACGTGGATTCGCCAAGATTGGCAACATGGAGGACATCGACATCATCATCACCGACGCGGGCATCTCTCCGCAAGACGCGCGCGCCATCGAGGAAATTGGCATCGACCTGATTATCGCCAAATAACCTCTCTCTGCAATCGATTGTTTATTCTTCCTCGGCGACGGGTTTTTCGTCGAGCAGGGCGCGGGCTTCCTCCAAGTCGCGCTCAAACACCACCACCGCCACACGCGCCATGGTGAGCGCGGTTGCCGTGCTGTCGCCTATCACGCCTGCCGCCACGCCGTTGCTCTGCAACATGCCGGCGACGATGCTCGCCTCTACTGCGGTGTCATATTTCTTCAGCACCACGATTTTTTCATTGTCGGTCTCCATAAGCATCTTTTTGTGGGTTAAACTATCATCATAACGGCCCAAACACCGCTTTTATTATGCCACCCCACCCCAAAATGGGAGCGCAGAAGGCGAGAGCGTGCAAACGATTGCGCATTTTTTTTATTTTTTACGCGCACGCGATTTGGTCATTAAACAAATATTAAGTAATTTTGACCGATGAAATAGAAAAAACACAACCTAACAATTATTCACTTTTTAATCTTTTTTCTATGAAGAAATTATCTACTCTATTCACTCTGCTGCTGGTCGCATTGTTCGGCCTGCAAGCAAATGCGTCGATCTACATGATTGGCAACGGCAAGGCTCTGGGCAACTGGGAACCCGCCAATGGTCTGGAGCTCACCCAAGTGGGCACTAGCAACCGCTACATGGCTCAGGATGTGAACATCTTCAACAACGGCAACGATTTCTACTTTATCTTTGCCGATGTGAACACGAGCTGGGCTGACATTAACGGTCAGGCTCCCGATCCCGAACTGGGCACCGAGGGTATTCCTTCGCAGCGCTACAGCCCCCTGGAGGCCAATGAGCAAGTTGCTTTCCCCGAGGGTGAGAGCGCAATCACCGTCACCACGCAGCACAGTTACAATGGCGACGCTTCGTACTATGCCCCCGACGGCAAGTACACCATCCTCTTCGACTTGACCAACCCCGAGGAGCCCAAGTTCCGCCTCACCCGCACTGGTGACGCCGAGGACGACAGCGATCCCATCGTGGTGACCGGCAGTGTTGACATCTTCATCAAGAGCGCCGACCCCGAGAACGTGTTCGTCTACTGCTGGAACATGGAAGAAGACGGTGGCTCAGCACCCGGCTTTGGCGCATGGCCTGGCACCAAACTCACCGAGATCGAGGGCGTGACCACCATCGAGA
>CACWKM010000091.1 GCA_902761475.1 uncultured Bacteroidales bacterium | reverse complement strand
ATCAGCGTCATGTCGCACAAGGCGAGTTCCTGAGCAATGTCGGGGGTGGTATCGGTTATCGGCAGCAGTTTGTAGGCAAAGGCCAGCGTGCGCATGGACTTGTGCTGATAACTCTCAAGTTCGTCGGCCACAGCACTGAAAGGAGAACCATCGGCCACCTTGCCACAATGGCGGGCGATAATCTCGCCGGCGCCCTTGGCTAGCAGCACGCGGTGGTTGGGCACCACGTCGTCAACGATGGTGACCATGTATTTGCGCTCGGTGCTGAAAGGCATCTGCGCCACAATCGTGGCCTGCTCGCGCAGTTCTATGTAGTCGGTCGCAGTGTGCTCGCGCTGCCACAGCAGCAGGGCACCCTCGGTGGGATTGCCCAGCGGCACGGGGTAATCGGGCTTGCTGTCGTCGATGTGCGCCGTGGTGTTGCACGCGATGCTGGCATCGACGATGCGTTGGGCGAACTCGGCATCGAGCGACGCGTCGTCGAGCACATAGAAGTGGTGCGAGGCCACACGCATCTGGTTGTGCGTGAGGGTGCCGGTCTTGTCGGTACAGATGATGGTGGCCGCGCCCATCGTCTCGCAGGCGTGCATCTTGCGCACCAAGTTGCCCTGGTGTAGCATGCGCCGCATGCTCAACGCCAGCGACAGGGTCACACTCATGGGCAGGCCCTCGGGCACGCTCACCACCACCAGCGTCACCGCGAGCATCACGGTGTGCAGCAGATAATTGGCCGTGTCGAGCGAGAAGCCGTCGTCCTTGCCGTCGAACCACAACACGAGCAGTCGCCCCACGATGATGAGGGCGGCAATGACATAACTGGCGCGGCTGATGAGGCGTCCCAGGCTGTCGAACTGCACCATGAGCGGCGTGCGCTGGCCATATTCTATCTGCGCGCCCTTGTACACCTGGCCATATTCCGTGGCGTCGCCCACGCGCTCCACCTCCATCACGCCGTTGCCCTCGACCACGGTGCTGCCTCGCAACACTTGCTGCACGGCATAGGTGGCATCGGGGTTGCTCGCGCTGGCCACATGCGTCTTGCGCGCCTCGGGTTCGCCGGTGAGCGCGCTCTCGTTCACACGCAACTCGGTGCTGTTCAGCAACGTGCCGTCGGCAGGCACGCGGTCGCCGGTGTCAAGGAGCACCACGTCGCCCACCACCACGTCGCGGCGAGGCACGATGGTCACATGGCCGTTGCGCACCACCTTCACGCCGATGTCGTCGTTGCTCTTGTTGAGCAGGTCAAACTTCTTGTTGGCGTTCACCTCCACGAGAAATCCCACCAGGGTGGCGAGCATGATGGCCGCAAAGATGCCCACAGGCTCAAAAAGCGCCTCGGTGCCCTGATGCAGCACAAAATACTCATAGCAGGCGATGCCCACCGAGAGCATCAGCGCCACGAGCAAGATTTTGATGAGGGAATCGTCAAACTTGGCGAGGAATTGCCGCCACAACGGGGTGCGCGGCGGCGGGGTGAGCACATTGCTGCCATGAAGTTTGCGGCTGCGCTCCACCTCGACGTCGGTCAGTCCTTTTCGGCGTCCGCGGCGCTCAACGCGCGGCGACGCCTTAGCGGCCGACAGGCTGGATGATGTCATGTTGTGTACCGACACGTGAATGGCGTGTGAGTGAATAATTGTTTTTGTCTCGATGCGTGCCATGCGTTTCGCCACACACGGCAACACACTGCCACACTTGCAAGAATCGTGCCAAATGATTGGTTTGGCACGATTCCAACAATGCGTTTAACGGTTTTTATTATTTCTCTTTGATTTTCTCGAGTTGACGCTTGAGCGCATCAACGCACAGGTCGATGGCCTCCTCAAAACTGTCGGCCACCTTCGAGGCAAACAGGTCGTCACGCTGCGGCAAAGCGAGTTTCACGGCGGCCTCTTTGTTCATGGCTGTCTCGGGTTTCACCACTTTGAGGTTCACCTCCACACCGCTGATGTCCTCGTTGCGGCGCACAAGGCGCTCAATCTTCTTGTTGATAAAATCCTGCAACTTCTCGGTTGCGTCGAAGTGGATAGACTTAATCTTGATGTCCATAATTCTCCTTACTTTTTAGATGCCCGTGGATGGGCGAGTTCATAATTATGTTTGAGTTCACTCAGAGTGACGTGAGTGTACACTTGTGTGGCGGCGAGCGACTCGTGTCCCAGCAGTTCCTTCACGCTGTTGAGTTCCGCGCCATGGTTGAGCATGGCGGTGGCGAAGGAGTGCCGCAGCACGTGCGGACTCATGCGGTCGCTGCCTCCCACCGAGGCCAGGTTGTCGTGCACGATGCGATAGACCAGCGACGGATACATCGCGCGCCCCGTGGAGGTGACCAGCAATGCCGGCGTCTGCACCGTCACCGTGGCGTCGCGCAACTCGCGGTAGTGCGTTATCCACCGCCCCAACTCGGGCCCGAAAGGCACCACGCGGTCTTTGTCGCGCTTGCCATGCACGCGCAGCACGCCTTGCGACACATCCACCGCGGCATCGAGCAGACCTATCAACTCGGCGCGGCGAATGCCAGTCTCGTAGAGCAACGCCACCACCAGGTGGTCGCGCACCGCCTCAAAGCAAGACGCATCCACTGGCGTGTCGAGCAACGTGTTGAGGTTTTGCTCGCGCACATATTGCGGCAGACGTCGCGGCAACCGCGCCAGTTCCACCTCGGCGGCGGGATTGTCGGCGACAACCCCCTCGCGCATGAGCCACTGGTAGAACGCACGCACCGACTGCACGCGGCGGCGCAGAGTGCGAGCACAATCGCCAGCATCGGCACGATTGACCAGCCACGCACGCACATCGGTCACGCTCACCGTACCCCACTCCACCGCATCGGCACCGCCGCGCGACAGGAAAGAGCGAAACTGCTCCAGGTCGCCACGATAGGCGGCAACGGTGTGAGGCGAGCGGTTCAACTCATAACGCTCATATTGAACAAATCGCTCGATAGCCGTCATGGAATAACCTTGTTTTGCGTGACGAATTTAAGGAATAATTCTCGCCCATGCAAATAATTTGCCATTTTTAACCCAAAAAGGCAACCCATTTCAAAACCGCGACAGGCCCATTGCAAAACAATTATCACCTCAAAATCCCCAACCCACATCGCAAATCAGGCGATGACAAAAGTGAAAACCCCACCATGACGCGAGCCCGCTGTGCGGGCGAACGAATGGTGGGGAAGACTGCAAAACCTCAATGTCGTTCCTCGAGGAGGAACACCACTTCCTCCAATCAGCGAAGCATGGCCATGCCAAAACTACTGTTGCACACGGCGGACAAGAGCAATACTCACCTCATACAGCCCCCACATGGGCAGGGTGACAAGAATGAGCGTAAGCAGGTCGGGAGGGGTGATAATTGCCGCCACGGTCAAAATGATAATGAGGGCATGACGGCGATATTGTTCCATCATCTCAGCGCGTATCACACCCATCTTGGCCAAGAAAAATGAAATCACCGGTATTTGAAACACTACTCCCATGAGAAAGGTGAGCGTGGCAAAAGTAGAAATATAAGACGACAGATTGATGTTGTTTACCACACGGGCATCAACTTGATAGGTGCCCAAAAAGCGGAAAGCAAAAGGAAACAACACAAAATAACTCATAGCAACCCCCAAAATGAACAACATATAAACCGCCGTGGCAATGACGACCGAATAACGCCGTTCGTTGTCATAAAGCGCCGGTGTGATGAAACGAAAAAGTTCCACCACCACATAGGGCGACACACACAGCAAGGCAAGCATGGCCGCTGTGGTGAGGTGAGTCATAAACTGGCTCGACAACTCCGTATTGATGAGGGTAACAGAATATGGCTCGAAATGGAAATCTATTCCCGCGAGAGCGCAAAGCCTTTCCAACGCACGATAGGTAATGAAATCACTGGTGCTTGGGGCGAACAAAATGTCAAAAGTGGGTTGCCGAAGGCAGAAGATGATTATAGCAAAAAACAGTGTGATAACGACAATGCGGACGAGCATCCTGCGTAACACAGCAAGATGCTCACCCATCGTCATCAATTGTTCACCTTCGCGCGATGATGGCGTTTCAGTCGTGTCGCTCATTAACCTGGTCGGCAGTTGATTCCTCGTCTTGATTGGAGCGCGAGTTCTCCTCATTTTGATGAGGCGCAGGTTCATTGAGGGCATCATTGAAACTGCGCACACCCTGTCCCATGCCTCGCATCATCTCGGGCAACTTCTTGCCACCAAACAACAACAACGCGATGCCACCAATGAGCAACAACTCTGTTGTTCCTATCATTAATAATACCATATCAACATTATTAAGGTGTTACAAGAAATATCTCGCAAGTATCGAAATTGATTTCCCAGTTTCCTCCATCGGCACTCTCCCACTTGTATTGCTGGGCCATGGTGTCCCACCAATTCTGGAATTTCGTGCCCGTGGAGCCCAAGTCGGTCACGAGGCGCTCGTAGAGTTCGGTGTTGTCGGCGGTGACAATTTTCGCCAATTCGTTCAGTCCGTTGCGACGCTCAAAGAGAGCCTGAATCTCGTCGCGTTCAGCAAGTGTAACCTGCCCAATTCTTTTCTTAGCCATATTATACTATACTTAGTTCCATTGTGTTGCTATCTCAAAGGGGTCGAGATAGGTGAGTTCTTTAATTTCTTCTTTGTCGGGAAGGAAAGTGCCGCGGCTGCGAAGCGATAGCATGAGGTCGCGCGAGGCATTACGCTCAAGATGAGCCGCTACACATTGTTCATGACCCGGCGTGTTAACTTCAAGGGTGGTCTTACGATTGAGCCACACACAGCGGCGACACTGCCAAGCATCACACTTGCGACAGATGGGAGCGTGGTCGAGGCTGTATAGTTGGCGGTTCTTGATGTCAAGACCATTGTCAAGGTCGCCTACGCTTTGGTTTTCGCCATCGTAATAGAACGCCGGGCAAATGTAGAACTTGCCATCGGGGGCGAGCGTGATAGTGGTGTCGCCAGCATTGCAGTTGTTCATCTCGGTGAGCACCATGCGGTCGGTGAGCAGGTTGAACTGCGGAGACTTGCCCTCTACATAGAGTTTTTCCACTTCTTTACTTAAGGTTTCAAGGATTGCCTTGTATTGTTCACGATCGTCATCGTTCAAGCGCTCCACATCGGTGACAACCACATTGAGGCGTTTAGCGACTGCCAGCCAGTTGTTCAATTGACTATAGTGTTCGCGAAACTGCGCCCAGCATGTGCGCAACACCACCACGGCATCACGCAGTTTGGAAACGTCGCTCTCCCAATTGTCCGTCACAATGATGTCGGCGTCAGCATTGTCGCCAGCGAGTGGTTTGATGTCGCTATGGTCGATAGTGTCGATAACTTCAAGATACTCCTGTGGCAAAGCATGGTTGGGGTAGATGAACTGTATCATCAGGTTCTCGATCATGCCAAATCGGATGCCACGCTTTAGCGTGTCGAGCGGCATGAGGCGTGGTGTTGACTTCGTCACGTGATAGTGGCAAAACGACGCGCTGGTGTCGTCGAGCAAAATAACGAGATACTGTAACATGTCTTAACAATCTATCGGTTTCACTTGTGGTTTATTCTTCTCAAAGTCTTCGCGAGAACCCTCAAGTTCGAGTTTGCGATAGAGCTTGTTCCAATAGTAGTTGTTTGCCCTCACGCGTGCCTTGTGCATCAAGCAGATGGCTGTGGCGCGCTGATAGATGGTGGGGGTGGCTGCCGCATCATAGTTCTCGCCCTGGCACCAGGCGCATCCGCTGGCCACCTCGCACGTTTTGCACTTATCGGGACTTTGCGTCATGCGGTCGAGCGTGAGGAATGGGCGCAACTTGTTCTTGTCGATACCGTCACGCACATTGCCAATGATGATGGGACGTTTCTCGCGCAGTGAATAGGCCGCAAAGCGTGTGCAGGGATAGAAATTGCCTGCCGCATCAATGCTTAGCATCTTGCCAGCACCACACCAGTTCTGGTTCTCATTCACTGGGTCAAGGGGTTTGCCGATGTACTCGCTGAAAAAAGAACAAGCATAGTTGGCATAGTAGCCACCGTCGATAATGGCATCGGCGAGCTGCATGAGTTGGTCTTCAAAGCGTTTGTCGTCACCCTCTTGCCACACGTCCTCAAACACGCAGTTGATGTTCACCTCATGGATGCCAAGCGAGTAGAGGTGCAGCACACTCTCGCAGATGTAAGGGATGTCGGCACTGCTGATAGTTACTTTTGTCCCAGCATTGGGGAACTGCTCAAGCCACAGCGGGATGTTTCGCACCACATCGTCGTAACTGCCGCGCTCGGGCTGGGCATCGCCCTTCCAGATGCGGTTCAAGTCGTGCTTGGCGCGCGTGCCGTCGATGGTGATGCCTATCGATAGGTGCGTGATGTTTTTCTTGATGAACGCCTGCACCTTGTCGGTGTGGTAGTTAATGCCATTCGTCGAGAACGAGAAACGGTAACTGTTGAACCAGTGATGATTCAAGCGGAACATTTCCGTCTTGAGATAATCGCAGATTTGGTCTATCAAGTCAATCTCCAAGAATGGTTCGCCACCGATGAAGTCCCACGTCACACTCGCTTCGGGAAACATCTCCTCGTGAGAGAGGATGTAGTCAATCGCTGCTTTGGCCACTGGCCACTTCATCCGCTCCTTCTCGTTCTTACCCACCAAATAACAATACTTACACGCCAACTGGCAATCCTTCGTCACAATGAATGTGATACTCTTAGCAATACCACCCTGCCAGGGTGAGGCATTCTCTCTGATTTTATTTGGCTTTATCTGATTGTTCTTCATATTCTTTTATAACAGCATTCAGGAACTCCATTAGTTCATTGCATTTGACCTTACCAACACACGAGAGCCGTCCTTGATAACTATCTTGGATGAAGCACCAATCTCCTGATTTCACAATAAATGCATGACAAAAAGAGTTTCTTAAGTGACGACTGAAATCAAGTATTTTGCACTTGTTTTTAGCAAAGAAAAAGGTTTGTCTTGTGCACGATGCAATTTCCTCTGGTTTATTAATCTCCTCCTTTTTGCAATACTTAATATATGACTGCAACTGTTTTCCAAATACAACAAAAGATTTCTTAAAAAGAACTTTAAAATCCTTTTCTCTATTCAAAAGTTTTATGACCTTTTCATAGATGAACACAAATTGAGCAAGGGTTTTAAATTCACTCAAGAAATTATTATAAATCTTAGTCTTTCTATTTTTATTTATTAAACTCATGACCCGTCCATTCTTTAAGAAGAATATCTTTGTTTTTTTCCCTAACAAACAGTTTGACGTTTTGAAGCAAAGGGCATATTGATTTCAAGTTATGACCTTGAACCAATTCCAGACAATGAGATATACAAATACCCGCTTGAGCTTTCAACACTTCCT
>CACWKM010000090.1 GCA_902761475.1 uncultured Bacteroidales bacterium | reverse complement strand
ACACATCCACATCGTTGTGTTCAAACACCTTAAGTCCTTGCCAAATAGCCTCGACACACGATGCGGTATAGCCCTCGCTAAATGGCACAGGAATGCCACAGTGGGGGAAAAATGGGCTGAGTTGCACCAACTTACCCTTGGCAGAACTAGTTACGTCTGCCAAAATCGCCCCAGGATAGTTCTTAAGTATCGTCTCAGGTTTTTTCCGTTTTGATTCAATGACTATCATCGTTCTATAATTTTGCCATGAAATTTACTCGGTAAAAGTTTCATAAACTTATTCTTTGTGCCCTTCGGAACGTAAATTGAAGATATCGGCGCGCGGCCAAATAACCCGTCCCCCCCAAACACATCATTACCGATATGAGTGACAGAAGAGGGCAACACGATGGAGGTGAGGCTACTGCACCCCAAAAACGCCCCATCGCCGATATGAGTGACAGAAGAGGGTAACACGATGGAGGTGAGGCTACTGCATCCCAAAAACGCATCATCTCCGATATGAGTGACAGAAGAGGGCAACTCTATCGAGGTGAGACTACTGCACCCCCAAAATGCCCCATCGCCGATATGAGTGACAGAAGAGGGCAACACGATGGAGGTGAGGCTACTGCACTCACTAAACGCCCTATCGCCGATATGAGTGACAGAAGAGGGCAACACGATGGAGGTGAGGCTACTGCACACACTAAACGCCCCCTCGCCGATATGAGTGACAGAAGAGGGCAACTCTATCGAGGTAAGACTCTCGCATTCCCAAAACGCCGAATCACCGATATGAGTGACAGAAGAGGGCAACACGATGGAGGTGAGGCTACTGCACCCCCCAAACGCCCCCTCGCCGATATGGGTGACAGAAGAGGGCAACTCTATCGAGGTGAGGCTACGGCACCCCCAAAACGCCCACTTGCCGATATGAGTGACGGATGAGGGAATACGAAAATGAACTATATCGTGATTGTAAAGGGCAATTAACTGTTTCTTTCCTTTTGTATATAATGCATCAGAATCCGTTTCAAATAATAGAGACCGATAACGCCCTATCGCCGATATGAGTGACAGAAGAGGGCAACTCTATAGAGGTGAGGCTATCGCTCCGACGAAACGCATAATCACATATCACTCTTGTTCCTTCACGAATGCGATAGCGTTTAAGCCCTAGATAATCTGCCTTGAGCAACCGACTTCCATCGGCGCTGTAGATGGCACCGTATTCATCCTTCACCCCGTTTTTCAAGTCTTCTTCGGTAACTTTGGTCGACAATTCCTCCTTTTGCGGCACGAAGGTCGGCTTGGGGATGTTGAAGGCGCGGAAACTAATGGCGTCGAGGTGCTGCGTGGCGTGCGCAAAGTGATACAAGGCATAAAGCCGTTCAAAAACGGGGTCCGTCAGGAGTGGTTTTAGGCGGCCATGCGCGGCACTGGCGGCAGGGTCGTGATGATCGGCGGCGGTGAGCAATAGCGTGTCGCCGTGGTGCGCCGCCAACAAGCCCGGGTCAAGCGACACGGCGAACAACTGCATCGCTATCGCGGCAAGAGAAAAGTCGTCGATGTGCTCGTTGAAATCATCGATGGTGCGCAACGGGTGGCGATAGTCGGGAGAACCTGTCTCACGCGCTTGCTGACCCGACATGGCGGGGACAAACATGCCGTCGTAGTCAACCAACACAAGCGAATTGTCGGAGCGCACAAGGATGTTATCAGGCTTTAAATCACCATGGGCGAAAGGCTGAGTCATCAGCCAAGACGCCATACGGCAGAACTGATAAGATATCAGCCGCAAGGCGTATCGGTCGTGGATGTGCTGGCTCACATAGCGGTCGAGCGTGATGCCATCGACCCAGTCCATCAGCAACACGGGAAAGTCGGTGGTGGGGCTGGACGAAGTGTTGACATATAGTTCATTCTCCTTATACTGGATGCGGACGAAACAGCCGTTTGACACATATTCCAACTCGTCGCTGATAAGGCGATAACTCTCGGAGCGACCGTCTTGGTCCTTGATAAAGCATTTCAACGCATGGCACTTCCCACTCTTCTCGTCACGCATCTTAAACACCACGGCGAAGTTGCCGCTGCTCATCACGGGATTGCCGTCGCCGTCAAGGACGGGACGAAGGCTCGTTAGCGTCGCAAAGTTATCCTCGGCATAACGGATTGCCTCAATATATTCAGAGATAGTGGGGAATATCATAACACGTTTCTACTATTATATAATGCCAATTGATTGCCTCTCGGGCCTCTAAAGTCCTCTCAAATCCTCTCGAGTCCTCTTTCACAGTTCTTTTGAGAGTTTCTCCACGAACTCGTGATAGACGTCGGGCTCTACGTCGCCCAGGGCGAACTCGCGCTCGGCGTCGTGCTTGATTTCGCCTATCCACATGCGACGGGCCTCGTGGTAGTCGTCGAGCACGCGCTGCACATCGGCGTCGGTGATTTGCTCCAGGCCATAATAGTCGAGGATGAGGCGATAGGACCACGCCCAGCGGTAATGCTCGTAGTAGTTGTTCAGCGCGGCGAAGCGGTCGAGCACGTCACGGATGTCGGTAATGGTGCCGTCCACCACATCGCTCACGAGTTGCTTCTCGGCGCTATTGGGCAGCAGCAGTCCGGCCAGGTCGCTCCACTCGCCAGTACCTGTGGTGCTCTCGGGGGGCTCCGGCGTGTGGCTCATGAGCACGCGGCCCATGTAGAGTTTCAGCGCCATGTCATAATACTCGATGCCGCGCTTGAGAGCGTTGGCCTTAATCACATACTCGTGGTAGTTGTAGGTCGACACCTTGTCGCCCGAGGCGGCGCGCAACTGCTCGAGGATGCGCTTGCCCTGCACAATCTCGCCCACGGTGAACGGGCTCAGCCAGTCGAAGTTCACGATGCTCTTTTGCCCGGAACGCGGACGCTTGTCGCGCTTGGGCCACTTGCGGATGTCGCGATAAAGGCCCACGGTGGCGATGTTGCGACCCGGCACAAGATACATGGTGTCGCTATAGGCTATCAAGTAACTGAACGGCAGGCAACGGGTGTCGGGGTGATACATGAGTTTGCCAAAGCACACCGAGAAGGCGCCGATGGTGGCGGGCATGAGCAGATAGGCGCCACTCGCCGTCTTGGAACCGCGCTCCAGTGTGCCATAGTGCATGGGGCCCATCTTGTAGGCATGGTTGCTGAAGTTGGTGCCTGAACCCGCATTGTAGAACGAGAACATGCCGCCAATGAGCAGCGAACTCTTGTGGTGGCTGGCGCTGAACGGGCCGCAGAAGGCCGCGCACGCCTCGCCGTTGCTCATGTAACTGTTGGCAAAGAAGATGCTGCTCTCGGCAGTGAAGCCATTGCTGATGGTGCACGCCTCGCCCACGAAGCAGTTCTCCAACTTCACGCTGTTGCGAATCTCGGTGCCATCGAAGATGATGGAGTTCTCGCAAATCACACCGTTGCCAATGCGCACGCCGGCGGTGGGGATGCTCATGATGGAGCAGTTGCACAGGCGGCTGGCACCGCTCACCACACAGCCGTCGGTAATCACGGTGTTGATAATCTCGGTGGTGTTGACGATGCGCACACCGTCGCCTATGGTGCCACGCACGGGAGTGCGATGCTCGATGTCGCTCATCACCAACTTGCGGATGGCAGTGGTGAAACTCGCGTGGGCGGCATACTTGACCATGATGGCCGCCAACTGGCTGGTGAGTTTGTCGCTCAAGATAACGTTGCCGTCGCCCACCTCGTTGAGCACCGAGATGAGGCGACCCTCGCCGTAGGTGGCATCGGGCGTCGTCGTCATCAGGCACACGTTGGCAATGTAGCACCGTGCGCCTATGGTGTAGTTGTTCACATAGTTCCCGATGTTGTCGATGAGCGTGTTGTCGCCCACCTCCACGTCGCGCAAGCGAGCATGGTGAATGCCCGAGTGCATCAAGAAGCCGTCGCCAGCGTCCACGTCCTCGTCAAAGAGGCCCAATTTCACCGTTCCGGCAAAGGTGACATCGGTCACCTGATGGGGGTCAAAACCGTCGCGCACCAGCACCTTCTTCCAGTCCTGGGCACGGCAACCGCCACGGCGCAGCACGGCAATCTCTCGTTGTGTGAGTTTGCGATATTCTTTCATCCTAATGTGCGTTTTTCTGTTTGTTCCTTATTTTTATAGTTATCACTTCAAAATTCAGTCGTTCACCACAGGGCGGCCACGCGCCGCCTGATGGCGATGATATTGCCCACGGTGATGATGGCCATGAGCACAAAGCCCGCTGCCACCGCGGCGAGCACACTGCTGCCGCTCACCCCGAAGGCGTGCACCATGTCCATGTAGAAACTGCGCGCCACCAGCATGAGCACGATGGCCAGCACCAGCACCACCACGTTGACGGCCACCACCAGCACCTCGTAGGGTCGCGACACCTCGGCGGGCGAGAAGCCCAGCAGCAGCAGGTCGTGCAACTTGCGCGCATTCTTTTGTAGCAGCAGATAGATGCTGAGCATGAGCACAAAGAAGGCGAGCGCGCTGATGATGATGCCCACCGTGATGACAATGCCTATGATGACCACAAGGAAGTAGTTGGCCTTGCTGGCGGCCATCTTGTCGCCGGCCACGTCGTAGTGGTGCTCGTCCATATATTGCTCAATGGCCATGTCGCCTGGCTTGCTCACCTCCACGATGAGCCTCACCGGGGCCGAGGGCTGTCCGCTGCCATAGCGCTCGTTGGCCCACCGCATGAAGGTGAGCGGCACAATCACCGTGTTCAGGCGCGTCGAGAAACCCACGATGCGCCCTTGCATGGTCTCATGACGGCCCGCGCCGTCAAAGGTGAACTGAATGGGTATCATGCCGGCCTGCCCTTCGCTGATTTGCGGCATGCCGCGCGTGGTGGCAAACCCCAAATTGTAGAGCGACAAGTAGTCGCGCGACACTATCACGGGCACCACGGGGTGGGCAGGGTCGAAATCCCACGCCGCGCCGTCCACGTCGATAAATTCGTCGGGAATCGACTCGAAGAAGAACTGGCTGCGCATGGAGCGTCCACCGCTGCCCAGTCCCAAGGTGGCACTGATGCCAAAGTCGCTGTTCTCGAAACGCCCCACTGAGCGACACCATGACTGCTGCTCGAGGGCGGCAATGTCGGCATCGCTGAAGGAGTTGCTGTCGCCAAGCATCGCGCCAGCGGTAGTCACCGAGCGCGTAATCACGAGGTAGTCCTTGCTGATGAAACTCTCCTCGTCGTTGAACACCGGGCGCACGTCGAGATAGAACTGCACGGCCAGGATGACGATGGCAAGGCCCACCAGGTTGGCAAGCGCGAAACCGGCGAGTTGCACCTTGCTGATGTGCTTGCTCAGCAAGCGCCACATGAGTTGTCGGGGTATGGAGTTGTTCATCGTCGTCACAGTTTTAAGATGTGGTCCACGTCCATGGCCAGGTGATTGCCCACGCTGGTGGCAATGATGCCGGCTCCCTGGCGCTGAGCCTCTTCCATGACCAGTTGCGCCACCATGCGGTTGTTGTGTTCGTCGAGGTGGCTCACGGGCTCGTCAAGGAGAAAGAAGTCGCAGGGCTGACACAGCGTGCGCACCACGGCCACGCGCTGCTGCTGTCCTATCGACAACTTCCCCACCAGGCTATTGGCCTTGTCGGCAATGCCCAGCATGTCGAGCATCTGCTCCACCTCGGGGCGAGTCTTGTGGCCAGTGAGGCTATTCTTGAGTGCTATGTTCTCCAGCACGGTGAGTTCGGCAAACAGGCGCATCTCCTGCGGCAGATAGGCGATGTGGCGACGGCGCACCTCGCACCACTGCTCGATGGTGAGCCCGCGCACATCGGCACCGTCGAAGGCGATGGTGCCGCTGTAGTCGCGGCGATGGCCATAGATGTAACTGCACATCGACGACTTGCCCGTACCGCTCTCGGCGGTCACCAAGTAGCGGCGACCACGCTCCAGCGTCACGTGGCAATGCCACACCTCGCTGTGCACGTCGGCGCCGGCAAACACCGCCGGCAATGTATTGATGAGTTCAATCTTTTGCATGTTCCTGATGTTGGTGCTGCTCGCAGCAATTGGTGCCACGGAATGGCTCCACATGAATATAGGTTATCACCTCGCCCAGGGCTTCGCGCAGCCGTTGCTCAACGTCCTGCGTGATGTCGTGGGCATGCGTCACGGTCATCTCGCCATCCACCTTGATGTGCACGTCCACCACACGCACGCTGCCATTGCGGCGCGTGCGCAGGTTGTGAAACGCCCTCACACCGGGTGCCGCGCCTATGGCTTGCTCCACGAGGGCCACCTCGCGCGAGGGCAACGAGATTTCCAGCAACTCCTCCACGGCTGGGCGCCCCAGACGGTAGGAAAGCCCCAAGATGAGCACGCTCACGCACATCGCCGTGAGCGGGTCGAGCACCTGCCAGCCCTCGCCCAGATAGACGGCGCCGGCGATGCCCACCAGCGTGCCAAGGCTCGACAACGCATCGCCACGATGATGCCACGCATAGGCGCGCAACGTCGTGCTGTCGAGACTGCGGCTCCGCCACATGGTGTAGCGATACAGCGCCTCCTTGGCCACGATGGCCACCGCCAGCACGACCAGGGCAATGCTCCCGGGACGCTCCAGCGCCACGCCGTGCATCGCGCCCCACACATCGGTGCCGCCATCGATGAGCAAGCCAAGGCCCACCACGACAAGCACCACGGCAATGAACACCGTGGCAAGGGTGCCAAACTTGCCATGGCCATAACGGTAGTTGGCGTCCACGCCACGACCGCTCACGCTCACCATGGTCATCACCACAGTATCTACAGCCAGGTCGCTCACCGAGTGAACGCCGTCGGCCACCATCGCGGCACTACCAGCCACTATGCCAGTGGCAATCTTTGCCACACTCAACACGGCATCGGCCGCCATACCCACCATGGTACAGCGACGCTCACCGCGGCCACGACCGGCAATTGATATGTTCAACTGCTCTTCGTTCATTTCGCGCCTGCAAATATACGAAAAAATAGAATTACATCTGAGAAAATCGTCACCTGACACATCAGGCATTGTCGATTTATAAAAGAAATAACGAAATCACAAAAAACACCAATTAAAAGCAAATACGCTGTCATCCAAATAATTATAAACACACAGGCACCCACAGCATACCCCATTTATTATCTGGTGAGCAAAAAAAAATCAAAATTTTGAGAAAAAAATTTGCAGGAATGAAAAATCGTGTTTACCTTTGCGGTGTACTATTTGGGTAGTACACTATTACAACAAAACAATTATTCATTTATAAAATACATCAAATTATGTTACAGGTACAAAATCTCACTTTCGGCTATCACCGCAAAGCCGCTTTGCTCCAAGACTTCTCCATGGACCTCAAGCCAGGCCACGTGACGGGTTTACTGGGTCGCAATGGCGCCGGCAAGACCACACTGATTTATCTCATGGCCGGCCTGCTCACCCCCGACCACGGCCAAGTGGCGCTCGACGGCGTGAACGTGCGCGACCGCAAGCCCATCACGCTCAGCGACATCTACCTCGTCCCCGAGGAGTTTGAATTCCCCGCCATCAGCATCAATCGCTATGTGGAAGTGAACGCGCCGTTCTACCCCAACTTCAATCGCGAGGCGATGGCGCAATACCTCGCACTCTTTGAACTGGACGGCAACCTGCGCCTTGATGCCCTCTCGATGGGTCAAAAGAAGAAAGCCCACCTGAGTTTCGCCCTGGCAGCCGGCACGCGCGTGCTGCTGCTCGACGAGCCCACCAATGGTCTGGATATTCCGGGCAAAATCCAGTTCCGCAAGGCCATCGCGCAAAGCATGACCGACGAGCGCAGCATCCTCATCAGCACCCACCAGGTGCGCGACGTCGATGCCATCATCGACCACGTCACCATCATCGAGCACAGCAAACTGCTGCTCGACCGCGGCGTGGATGAGATTGAGCGCCACCTGGCATTTGTCGATGGATACGACCCCAGCCTGGCACTCGCCGTGGTGCCCACACCAGGCGGCTCGCGCATGGTCACCGTCAACACCGACGGACGCGCCACACAAATCGACATGGAACTGCTGTTTGCCGCCACACTCGAGCACCCCGACATGGTGGCACAAGCATTTGCTTCCTAAAAGAGAGTTCATTCACCACACTATCATCAACACTCTATCATTCTACAATTATGAAATCCAACTCCATATTCAACTTTAGTCGTTTTGTGGCGGTGCTCAAGCGCGAGTTCGTCATCAATGGCCGCAGCCTGGCACTGATGGCAATAGGAAGTTATGCCGCCCTGGCGCTGCTCATGATTCTGGGCAATGCGCTCAACATACAAGAACACAACGAAACGCCCATCATTGCCGTGGTGGTCGTGACCGTATTCTTCTCCATCATCACCACCATCATCGGCTCCTTGGCCTTAACATGTTCATGCTGCCGGCAACGGCGCTCGAGAAAGTGCTCGTGCACTTCTTCATCTATTATTTGTGCGCCATGGTGGTCCTGCTCGCGTGCGTACAGTTGGCCGACCTCACACGCATTGCCGTGGTGCCGCTGCTCAACTCCTTAGTCGAAGTGCCCGGCCCCATCAATTTCGCCGGCACGCTGGGAAAACTGGCCATCGACGCCTATGAATACGGCGACACCACCATGCCATTTAACATGGCCATTGGGCTGAGTTTGTTCACCGGCGCCATCCCCTACATCATGGGCAGCGTGATTGCACCACGAAACACGTGGTTCAAGGTGTTTGTCGTTTCGCAAGTGCTCAACTGGCTCCTCACCATTGTGGGCATGATTATCATCAACCTGTTCGACGACAGCGTGGCAGTGCTTTTCAAGATTTTGCTCATGCCCGAGTCGATGTGGTTCCTCTTCGCATTCAACATGGTCCTCGCTATTGCGTGCGCCATTGCAACCTACTGGTTCTTCTGCCGCAAGGACGTGATTTCGCGCACTACGTTAGGATAATGTTTCACCCTTTCACACCACATCTTTAATACTATGAACTTCAACGATAACAAGGCCATCTACCTGCAAATCGCCGACCGCCTCTCGGACGACATCCTCAACGGTGCGCTCGCCCCCGACGCAAAGGTGCCCAGCGTGAGAGAGATGGCAGCACAAGTGATGGTGAACGTGAACACCGTGATGCGCACCTACGAGTATATGCAGCAAAGCGGCATCATCTACACAAAGCGCGGCATGGGCTACTTCGTGGCGCCCGACGCCACCGAGCGAATCGTGCAACAACGCAGGCAACAACTGCTCGACGGAGAGATGGACTACTTCATGCGACGACTCAAAGCGGTGGGTATCACACCCGAGGAGTTGTGCCAGCACTACACCGAATTCTGCAAACAATGATTTTTCTCGAAAAAAAATGAAACTTTTTGCCCTCACGCAACGTCTAATTAATGTGTGAGGGCAATTAACGGAGATTTAGACTATCAACAACATTACACAATTCAATTTCAAACCATCTAACAATGAAACAGTTTTCAATCATAGCACTGGTCATTGCACTGGCCGTGACGATGATGGCGCAGGCACCCGCCACGGTGCCCACCCCCGCCACCAACGACAACGAGGAATGGAACGACAGCATCCTCGATGCTATGGCCGACAGCATGTCGGTGGCACTGGGCGAACTGGAAGTCACCGCACAACGACTGCTGGTGAAGAACGAGGTGGACCGCCTCTCCTACGATGTGAGCGCCGATGCCGAAAGCCGCACCAGCACACTCATGGACATGCTGAAAAAGGTGCCCCTGGTGAGCGTCGATGCACAGGACGATATCAAGGTCAAGGGCTCCTCCTCGTTCAAAATCTATAAAAACGGACACCCCGACCCCAGTCTCGAGGGTGACCCCAAGAATGTGCTAATAGCCATTCCTGCAAGCATGATCAAGCGCATTGAGGTCATCACCGAGCCGGGCGCAAAATACGATGCCGAGGGCGTCACCGCCATCATCAACATCGTGATGAACACCTCGCAGGGCATGAGCGGCGTCACCGGCACGCTGGGCGCAGGCATCAACATCGACGGGTCGCCCAACATCAACGGCTACCTCACCACCCAGTTGGGCAAGGTGGTGGCGAGCGTGAACTACGGCTTCGTGCACCGCCCCAAGCGCTCCGGAGAGACCACGCAAACCAGCGACAACACCTATGTGGGCAGTGGCAACCACCTCCACAGCGACATGGAAGGCAAGAGCAAAGTGAATGTGCACTATGGCAACATAGAACTCAGTTACGAGCCCGACACGCTCAACCTGATCAGCGCCTCGCTGGGCGGATTTGCCGTGGGCTACGACTATATCGCCGACAACTCGACGCTGATGACCGACCCTGCCGGCGCCACCATCTATCGCTACGCCTCACGCTACGACATTCCGTCGTCAACCTATATGAGTTTCGACGGACGCCTGGACTACCAGCACAACACGCACCTCAAGGGCGAGAAACTCACCACGAGTTACATGTTCAACGCCTCGCGCAACAAGAGCGACATCAACGAGACCTATGGCGAGCGTTACAACTTCCCGGTATCCTACGACCACTACCTGCGCAACACCACCGAGAACTTCCAGGAGCACACCTTGCAGTTCGACTGGACGCGCCCCATCGCCTCGATGCACACGCTGGAAACGGGCGCGAAATACATCTATCGCCGCAACACCAGCCACACGCTTCTCGACTATGGCGAGGGCAGCATGTGGAACGACGACAACCGTTTCCGCCACGTCACGCAGGTGGCGGCAGCCTATGCCTCGTGGACCACTAAAATAGGTGCTGTGACGGCACGTGCCGGGCTGCGCTATGAGTTCAGCCGCCTGCAAGCCAGTTACCCCAACGGCGAGCAGGAAGGATTCCACCGCAACCTCAGCGACTGGGTGCCCAGCGCCAGCATCAACTGGCAAATGTCGCCGCAAAACTCACTCAAGGTGGCCTTCGCCACACGCATCAACCGTCCGGGTATTTCTTACCTGAACCCGGCCATCTACGACACGCCCACCGAGCAGCATTTTGGCAACGCTCACCTGAGCAGCGCGCGCAACTACTCCGTCAGTGCCACCTTCATGCACATCGGTCCCAAGTTCACCTTCAACGTGTCGCCCAGCCTCATGACGAGCAGCAATGGCATCACCGAAGTCTCCTGGGCCGAGGGCGACAAGAAAGTCACCACCTACGAGAACACGCTCACCAACCGCCAAGTGGGCATTAGCGGATATGCACAATGGCAGTTGCACCCCAAGACCTCGTTCATGTTCAATGGTAGAGTGGGTCGCAACTACGTGCGCAGTACGGCATTAGGGCTCAAGAACGCACGCTGGTCAACTTTCTTCTATGCACAAATCACCCAACAACTGCCGTGGAAACTCACCCTCACCGCCAATGCCGGCCAATGGGGTGGAGACATCAGCGGACTCTATGGCTACATGGGTACCGCATGGTTCTACGGACTGTCTCTCCAGCGCTCGTTCCTTAAGGAAGACCGCCTCACCGTGCGTCTGAGCGCCAATCGCCCATTCAGCAGCGACAAGATGGAGTGGAGCAACTACACCACGCAAGGCGACGTGCTGGGAAGCAGCACCACGCGATACCACCAGGCGCGGCTCTCCCTCAACGTCACATGGCGTTTTGGCTCGTTGCGCGCCAGGGTGAAGAAGACCGACACCACCATCGACAACAATGACTTGGTGGGCGGCTCCTCACAAGGTGCCGGTGGTGCCGCTACCGGAGGCAACGGCCAGCAAGGCATGTAAAAAAAACGATGCACTAAATGGCGGTGTAGCCCCCGTCAACGGGAAGCGCCACACCGGTGACATAACTCGATGCGGGCGCGCTAAGGAAAAGCGCGGCCGTGTCGAGTTCGCCTTCTACACCATAGCGCTCCATGGGAATGGCGCCACGCGAGTACTCCTTGAACCAGTCGCTGTCGAGCGTGTCGCGCGTGAGCGGCGTCACGAAGTAGCCCGGGCAGATGGCGTTCACCGTGATGCCATGTTTGCCCCACTCGGCGGCAAGCGCGCGCGTGAGGTTCACCACGCCACCCTTGGCGGCATGATAGGGCGACGCCGGCGCTATCTTGTTGCCCACCAAGCCATACATCGACGCAATGTTGATGATGCGGCCATAGTGAGCCGGAATCATCGCAGCGCGAGCCACGGCGCGAGCCACCTTGAACGAGCCAAACAGGTCGATGTTCATCTCGTTGGCAAACTGTTCGTCGGTGATTTCCTCGGCGGGAGCCACGGCGCCAGTACCGGCATTGTTAATCAGGATGTCAATGCGGCCAAAGTGGGCCATCGTAGCGGCAACCACTTCATCGACCATCTCGGTCGACGTGATGTCGCAACGCAGGGGCAGCGCCTCCACATGGAACTCCTCGCGCAGCATCGCAGCGACTTCTTCAAGTTTCTCAAGACGGCGAGCAATGGGCACGATGTTGCAGCCAGCACTTGCCAGCGCACGAGCCATCTGCACACCCAAACCGGTGGAACACCCAGTCACAATGGCCACACGGCCACTCAAATCAAAATAATCTTTCTTCATCACACTCTTGGTTTTTCGATTGGTAATAATTACACCCACAAAGTTAGTGTTTTTGTTGCGCTTGTCCAAGTCTATTCGCAAGCAGCGAGGCAGGTTTTTTGGACATGAGGCCGAAATGTTGTATCTTTGTGGCCTAAAGTAAAAAGAATTAGCATGGCCGAATCAAATTTTATCGATTATGTGAAAATACTGTGTCGCAGCGGTAAGGGCGGTGCCGGCTCGGCGCACCTTCACCGCGCGAAGTACATTCCCAAGGGTGGTCCCGACGGCGGCGACGGCGGACGCGGCGGACATGTCCTGCTCAAGGGCAACCGCAACATGTGGACACTCATCCACCTGCGCTACGAGCGGCACGTGTTTGCCACCGATGGCCAGCCGGGCAGCGAGAACCAGTCCACCGGCAAGGACGGCAAGGACCGCATCATCGAGGTGCCGTGCGGCACGGCGGTCTACGATGCCGAGACTGGCGAGTTCCTGTGCGACGTCACCAAGCACGACCAGGTGGTGCGACTGCTGCGCGGAGGGCGCGGCGGACTGGGAAACACCCACTTCAAGACCGCCACGCGCCAGACGCCGCGATTTGCACAGCCCGGCGAGAAGGGCGTGGAACGCGCGGTCATCCTGGAACTCAAACTGCTGGCCGACGTGGGGCTCGTGGGATTTCCTAATGCGGGCAAGTCCACCCTACTCTCGGTCATCAGCGCGGCAAAGCCCAAAATCGCCAACTATCCCTTCACCACCCTCGAACCCAACCTGGGCATCGTCACCTACCGCGACCAGCAATCGTTTGTCATGGCCGACATTCCTGGCATCATCGAGGGCGCCAGCGAGGGCAAGGGGCTGGGATTGCGATTCTTGCGACACATCGAGCGCAACGCCGTGCTCCTGTTTATGGTGCCGGCCGACAGCGACCACATCGCCCGCGAATATGACATCTTGTGCCATGAGTTGGAGCAGTTCAACCCCGACCTCATCGACAAGCCGCGCGTGCTGGCGGTGACCAAGTGCGACATGCTCGACGACGAGTTGCTCGAGGCACTGCGCGTGGAGTTGCCGCAAGATGTGCCCACGGTGTTCATCAGCAGCGTGGCGCAACGCGGACTCACCGAACTCAAAGACCTGCTGTGGCGCACCATCAACGACGAGCGCAACCGCATCCCCGAGTCGGTAGTCCACCGCGACCTCAACGAGCGGCACCGCGAGCACGACGAGGATGCCTTCATCTTCGAGGCCGAGCACGACGACGACTACGAGAACGCCCCCGACGCCGGCGGCCACATGGTGGGCTCCGGCGACAAGACGTGGAGCGACGAATACTGGGCCGAGGAATACGAGGACCCCACAGCCGACTTCCAAGTGGTCTCCGACCCCGACGAGGAGTGAACGGCATCGACACCGCCGCCACCACGCATCAAACGAAAAAAAGAGGGCTTTCACCCTCTTTTTTTCGTTTAGCGCCACACGCGGTCAGCGCACCAGCACCTTCTTGCCGCCATTGATGTAAATGCCGGGCGAGGTGGGCTTGCCGGGCAAGCGCAGACCCGTGATGGTGTACCATGCGTCGTCGGCAGGACGGTCCACGTTCAAGTCGTGGATGGCCGTGACGACCTCCTGTGCCGAGATGGTCACCTCCTCGGCGGGCATGTCGAGTGTCCACGTGCCGTCGCCGTTGTCGGTGAGCGTGCCGTTGCTTGCCACGAAGGTCACCTGGGCGGGGGCACGCAGGGCGGGAGCATTGTTCGCACCATGCTGCTTGGCACTCAATTTGAGCGTCACCTGCTGCTCACCGCCGGCAAATACCACGTCGTCCACAGCGACACCCACACTGGCCTCGTCGATGAGTTCCACCAGCACGTCATCGCCGCCACTCACTGCGTAGCCACGCATCGCGCTACCAGCCACATCACTGCCACCAATGCCTCCGGGGGCACAATCGCCAACATAATAGTTATTGCTGATATCGGCATAGTCATTGCCCACAACGATTCCGCCCAGATTACCATCGGCCCTAATCGTGCCAAAATTGATATTATTGGCAATGTGATTAAAAATGGCAAAGGACGTGATGCCACTAGCAAACGATGCGGCATTCACACTGCCATAGTTGCGGCAATCAACAATACTTCCTCCTGCGGAATAGCCCACAATTCCTCCGGCAAACCTACCATCATAGTCCGATGTCTTAATGGCAGTCACGGTAGCATGGCTCGTGCAACCTATCACTTGAACATTACCATTTGTCCTACCCACAATGCCACCGACATTCAAGTTGCCGTCGAAAACATTGCCTGCACCCGAAATAAGGTTTTCCACGATAGCATCGCCCTCAAGATACCCAAATAGGCCAACGAGTCTTACTTCACGGCTTCCACACTTCACATTGTCGATGGTTTTTCTATTACCATTGAAGTGGCCCTTGAAACTACTATCATAACTATTACCCACCACCTTATATGCCAATCCAGTGAAGTCCAGGTCATTCATCAAGATGAAATGGGTGTCCTCAAAACTCTCGTTCTGTGACTCATTGGCGAGTCGCAGCATATCGTCCTCTGTGATAATCTGATAGGGTTCATCCTCAGTGCCCGAGCCAAGCCACCTACTGACAAAGATGGTGAAAGTGCCTGTCGCCGTTCCCACAAAATCGCCAATGCCGGTGATGGTGATGGGATAGTCGCCCAGTGCCACCATATCACCATCGGGCAGCGTGACGGTGTAGTCCGTGCCTTCGACGAGTGTCACCGGCTCGCCAGTCATGACGTCGGTGACGGTGATGACCGGAGTGAGGGGCTCGCCAGTGTGGTGTTGAGCGGGGATGTCTATCTCCACCCACGGGCCATAGGCAATGTCGCGCTTGAGCGACGAATAGGTGGCACCTATCACCACATCCTGCCCATGAGGAAAGGTGAACGACCCGTCGGCGTTGAGCGTCACTTGCTCGCTTGTGAATTCGAGGTCAATGGGGATGAATCCCTGGTTGTAGTGGACATCGGTGCCCAGCGAACACGCGGTGCCAGCCGCATAATAGTTCACGCC
>CACWKM010000089.1 GCA_902761475.1 uncultured Bacteroidales bacterium | reverse complement strand
GTCGTCGGGCATGTCGTTGGGCCTGCCGGGAATGAACTTTGCCAAGCGGTCGCTCTCGGGGATGGGCAGGTCCTCGACGCGTGCCACGTCCTTGATAGCCATCTTCGAGGCCATGGTGCCGTAGGTGATGATGTGGGCCACCTTCTCGGCGCCATATTTCTCGGTCACATAGCGCAACACCGCGGCACGACCATCGTCGTCGAAGTCCACGTCGATATCGGGCAACGAAATGCGGTCGGGATTCAAGAAACGCTCAAAAAGCAAGTCATACTTAATGGGGTCTATCTTCGTGATTCCCAAGCAATAGGCCACCGCCGAACCCGCCGCCGAACCACGACCGGGACCCACCGAACAACCCAGTTCCGGCGCCTTGCGGATGTAGTCCTGCACAATGAGGAAATAGCCGGGGAAGCCCATGTTCTTGATGGTTTCCAGTTCAAAGTCGAGACGCTCGCGCAACTCGTCGGTAATCTCGGGCCAGCGTTGCTTCGCGCCCTCATACACCAAGTGGCGCAGGTAGTCGTCTTCGTTGTCGAAACCCTCGGGAAGGGGGAAGTCGGGCAAGATGGGCGCATGGTCGATGCTATACAGTTCCACCTTGTTGAGAATCTCGGACGTGTTTTCCAGCGCTTCGGGCACATCGGCAAACACCGCGTTCATCTCGGCGGTGGTCTTGAACCATTCCTGCTTGGAGTAGAGCATCACGCCTTCGTCGGTCACCTTTTTCCCGGTATTTACGCAGATGAGGCGCTCGTGGGCATCGGCATCGTCCTCGTTGACGAAGTGCACGTCGTTGGTGCAAATCACCTTGATGCCGAGTTCCTTCGACATCTGCAGCAACACCTCGTTCACCTCCTGCTGGCGCTCAAAGGTCTCATGGTTAGCCCGCGGCACGGTGGCCTTGTGGCGCTGCAGTTCAAGGTAATAGTCGTCGCCATAGACGCCCTTGAACCAACGTGCCACTTCTTTGGCCTTCTCCACCTCGCCGTTCATGATGAGGCGCGGAATCTCGCCACCCAGACATGCCGAGCAGCAGATGATGCCCTCGCTGTGGGTCTCAAGTTCGTGCTTGTCTGTGCGAGGATGCTGATAGCGCCCTTCGGTCCACGCCTTCGACACTATCTTGATGAGGTTTTTGTAACCCTTCAAGTTCTTGGCCAACAGGATGAGGTGACGGCCTGTGTCGCGCTTATCGACATGGGTGTGCAGGTCCTCCTGGGCCACATACACCTCGCAGCCGAATATGGGGATGAACTTCTCGCCATCGGGCAAGCCTTTGTTCTTTTTGTTCACATAATCATGCAACTCCTTGATGCCGAACATGTTGCCATGGTCGGTGAGCGCCATGCCGCGCATACCGTCGGCAATGGCCTTGTCCACGAGGGCCTTCACAGGAGCCTGGCCATCGAGGATAGAATATTGTGAGTGAACGTGTAAATGTATGAATGGTATCATCTTTTATCGTGATTTGCAGCAATTTTAGTCATGGGAAACAGTAGGGTGTTCCGGATTTTTCCGAAAGCGATTGTAAAGTTACTGCTAAATGTTGGCGCTCGCAACAAAATTACTTAAAGAAAGTTATTAACACCCCCCATGTGTGGCAATATTGCTATCTTTGCACGCCGTAAGTTTTTAATCGACGGTTCACCACACATGAAATTAGGTTTCCTGCTCATATTGCTGCTGCCGCTTGGCGCGCAAGCCTACGTCACCTGGCACATCTACCAACTTGTGCCTGGGTCGGTGGCTGTGAAGGCACTTTGCGCCGTGCTTGCCACGCTTGCCTTTGCCTGTTTTTTCTCCATTTTTCATGCCGGCGGTGAACGCTTGCCTCTGCCCGTGATGAGCGCGCTCTACGAGGTGGGCAACAGTTGGCTCATCGCCCTACTCTATCTCACGCTGGGCTTCCTGCTCCTTGACATCGGGCGCTTGTGCCACGTGGTGCCACGCAGTTTCATGGTGAGCAGTTGGCCCGGCACACTCACCGTGCTAGTGGGTATCGTGGCGCTTCTGGCATGGGGCAACTACACCTATCGCAACAAGGTGCGGCAGCCGCTTGAGTTGCACAATCCCTCCAAGACGCTGCAACACCCCGTGAAAGCCGTCATCATGAGCGACCTGCACCTGGGCTACCACAACCGCCGCAGCGAGTTTGCACGGTGGGTCGACCTCGTCAATGCCGAGCACCCCGACGTGGTGCTCATCGCGGGCGACATCATCGACATCAGCGTGCACCCGCTCCTTGTGGAGGATGTGGCCGCCGAATTCCGCCGCATCGAGGCGCCTATCTATGCCTGTCTGGGCAACCATGAGTATTTCTCGGGCGAACCGCGCGCCAGGGCGTTCTACGAGAGCGCGGGCATCAATCTGCTGCGCGACACTACGGCGGTGGTGGGCGACTTGTGCCTCATCGGGCGCGACGACCGCTCCAACCCGGGCCGACGCTCACTCACACAAATCATGCAGCACGCCGACACCACGCGCTACTGCATCCTGCTCGACCATCAGCCGCACCGCCTGCAAGAGGCCGAGCAATGCGGCATCGACTTCCAGTTCAGCGGACACACGCACCACGGCCAGGTGTGGCCCGGCAACCTCATCACCGAGGCAATGTATGAGATTGCCTTCGGGCCCGGTCAGCGAGGCAACACGCACTACTACGTGTCGTCGGGCATAGGCATCTGGGGCGGCAAGTTCCGCATTGGCACCCGTAGCGAATATGTGGTCGCCACCATCAGGTAACGACCACACACCTATTCCTATATTTAATATAGTGTACTAATCCAACTTGAGCACCGCCAAGAATGCCTTTTGTGGCACTTGCACGGTGCCAATTTGTTTCATGCGCTTCTTGCCGGCCTTTTGCTTCTCAAGGAGTTTGCGCTTGCGGCTCACGTCGCCGCCATAGCACTTGGCGGTAACGTCCTTGCGCACCTGCTTCACGGTCTCGCGAGCCACAATCTTTGCACCGATGGCAGCCTGAATGGCGATGTCATACTGCTGGCGAGGAATGAGTTCCTTGAGTTTCTCGCACATGCGACGACCCAGCGACACGGCATTGTCCACATGGGTGAGCGCGCTCAGGGCGTCCACCGGCTGACCGTTGAGCAAGATGTCGAGTTTGATGAGTTTGGACTCGCGCATGCCGTTGATGTAGTAGTCAAACGACGCATAACCCTTGCTAATGCTCTTGAGTTTGTCGTAGAAGTCTATCACAATCTCACCAAGCGGAATGTCGAAAGTGAGTTCCAGACGGTTGCCCGAGATGTATTCTTGCTTCACCAACTCGCCGCGCTTCGACAAGCACAGGGTGATGATGGGGCCCATGAAGTCGCTCAGCGTGATGATACTCGCGCGAATGTAAGGCTCCTCAATTTTTTCTATCGACAGGATGTCGGGCAAGCCAGCAGGATTGTGCACCTCGGTCATGTTGCCCTTCTTGTCATACACGTTGTAGGAGACGTTGGGCACCGTGGTAATCACCTCCATGTTGAACTCGCGGCTCAATCGCTCCTGCACGATTTCCATGTGCAGCAGCCCCAAGAAACCGCAACGGAATCCAAATCCCAACGCCACACTCGACTCGGCCGTGAAGGTGAGCGCGGCATCGTTGAGTTGCAACTTCTCGAGCGAGGCGCGCAAGTTCTCGAAATCCTCGGGCTCGATGGGATACACACCAGCAAACACCATGGGCTTCACTTCCTGAAATCCCTCGATGGCACGCTCACACGGGCGCTCCACATGGGTAATGGTGTCGCCCACACGCACTTCCACCGAGTTCTTGATGCCCGAAATGATGTAGCCCACATTGCCGGCACTCAACTCGTCGCGAGGCGAGAGTGCCAATTTGAGCACACCCATCTCATCGACGTGATATTCCTTGCCAGTGTTGACAAACTTCACGAAGTCGTTCTTGCGGATGGTGCCGTTGAGCAACTTAAAATAGACAATGATGCCTCGGAACGAATTGAACACCGAGTCAAAAATCAGCGCCTGCAACGGTGCCTCGGGGTCGCCCTTGGGTGCCGGCACACGGCGCACGATGGCTTCAAGCACCGCCTCGATGCCCTGGCCGGTGCGCGCACTCACGCGCAATATCTCGCTCGCATCGCAGCCCAGCAACTCCACAATCTCGTCCTCCACCTCATCGGGATGCGCACTGTCCATGTCTATCTTGTTGATGACAGGAATGATTTCAAGCCCGTTGTCAATGGCCATATAGAGGTTGGAGATGGTCTGTGCCTGCACACCCTGCGTGGCATCCACCACCAGTAGCGCGCCCTCGCAGGCGGCAATAGAACGCGACACCTCGTAGGAGAAGTCAACGTGCCCCGGCGTGTCAATCAGGTTGAGCGTAAAATCCTCGCCGTCCAGACGATAGTTCATCTGAATGGCGTGACTCTTGATGGTGATGCCGCGCTCGCGCTCCAAATCCATGTCGTCGAGCACCTGCGCCTGCATGTCCTTGCCCGTCACGGTGCTCGTGTACTCGAGCAAACGGTCGGCCAGCGTGCTCTTGCCGTGGTCAATGTGAGCCACGATGCAGAAGTTCCTTATGTTTTTCATCTATATTTCTTACGTCGTTTCTTTTCCGATTGCAAAATTACTAATAACAGAGCTTAATTGCAAATATCGTGCGCGACAAAATGTGGCGACGCCGCTCGTAGGCGCCCCTCCGAGCCGTCCAAATCGTCAGATTCGTCCGATTTGTCCGAGCGGACGGTTTTTCCACCGTTTTACGAAATACATCTCGTTGCAAGGCGCGTGATTAAGTTTTTTTTCTTAACTTTGTAAATTCATAAGAACGTATGTTTCACGCCTCATTTTGATGGACGGTCTTGACCATAATACCGCTTTGTCGCCCCTCGTTGAGTTATTGCGCTCGTCGGGGTGCTCGCTGGTAGTGCGCGACCGCACGGGCGAGGTCACGACCTATGCCCGTCCTGGTGTGCGCGACTTGATGTGGCTGCTCGACAACGCTCCCCAGCGCTTGCGCGGCGCCACGGTGGCCGACAAGGTGATTGGCAAAGCGGCCGCCGGGCTGCTCGTGCAGGGAGGCGTGGCATGCGTCTATGGCGAAGTGATGAGCGAACTGGCGCTGCCATTGCTCGATGCGGTGGGTATGCCTCACCACTGGGGCGCCCTCGTGCCGCGCATTGTGATTCCGCAAGGCGACACGCGATGTCCACTCGAGCAAATCGTGGCTTCGGCCACCACCGCACCACAGGTGGAGCAGTTGCTGCGCGACCACTTCGCCGAGATGAGAGCCAAGGCGGCAACACCATCTACCGACATTTAATCATTTATCTAGATACACACATGAACGCTACTCCAATTCACATTCACTCACTGAGTTATCGCGAACTCCGTTCTTACCTCTATGCAGCACTGTTTGTGGTAGGCAACATCGCCCTGCCCCAGTTGTGCCACCTCATTCCACAAGGCGGCCTGATGCTGCTGCCCATCTATTTCTTCACTCTCATTGCCGCCTATAAGTATGGTTGGCAAGTGGGCCTGCTCACCGCCATTGCCTCTCCGCTCGTCAACTCCGCCCTGTTTGGCATGCCGGCTCCTGCCGTGCTCCCCGCCATCCTCATCAAGAGCGTGCTGCTGGTGGCCGCTGCCACCTTCGTGGCGCGCCGCTCGCAGGCCGTGAGCATCTTGCTGCTGCTGGCAGTGGTGCTGTTTTACCAAGTGGCAGGCTCGCTCATCGAGACCGCGCTCGCTGGCTCGCTGGCCATTGGCTTCCAGGACTTCACGATTGGTCTGCCGGGCATGCTACTGCAAGTGGTGGGAGGTTATTTGGTGCTTAAATACCTGTTGAAATGACGAAGAAATTGGGCTTTGGCCTCATGCGTTTGCCGTTGCGCGACGCTGGCGACCCCACGAGCATCGACATGGAGCGAGTCATCGCCATGGTCGATGTGTTCATGGACCGCGGTTTCACCTATTTTGACACTGCCTACCCCTATCATGGTGGGCGCAGCGAGACAGCCTTTCGCGAGGCGGTGAGCCAGCGTTACCCGCGCGACCGCTATACCGTGACCGACAAAATGCCGTGCTGGGCTGTGCAAACGCCCGACGACATGGAGCGCATCTTCAACGAGCAACTGCAACGCTGCGGAGTGGACTATTTCGACTACTACTGGCTTCACGCTCTGACTGTAGGGACGTGCCGTGGCATATCAGCGAATTAATGTCATTGATTATAAATGCGTTATGTAGCCACAGGGGGCGGACGTACCGCGGCACCGCCCTTCAATATTTAACGTGAGTTCGGTGCGAAACAACCTTGAAAAGGTTAAAAGAGTCGGAGACCCAAAATGTGTTAAACACCATGCAAGCACCCCCTAGGGGTGCGCAGCTTGGTGATAGACAGTCACATAACAAGTGCGTCGTAGACGAACTTCGTTGCGGCAACAAGGATAAAGTTCCTCTACGAGGCACCCTCAGCTACTCGTCATATTATGACGCACCCTTGCGCCGATTGCACTCGCGACATAGCATCTGGCAGTTGGACTCGGTGGTGCGACCTCCATCACGCCACGGTGTGATGTGGTCGCCCTCCATTTGCGATATGTCAAACTCCTTCCCACATATCGCACAGCAATGCCTTTGTCGCTCATAGGCGGCCAACTTCGTCTTATCGTCGAACACACGCAAATCAAGTTGACGCTCGTCGCCAGTAAGCACATAGGGAATAATACCGATTTTCTTCTGGACATCCCCATCGGCAATAAGTGCCGAGATGCGCCCAGCAAGCAATGCTGTATCGAGAGACGAATCCTTAAAAAGATCGTAGTAGAGTGCCCAATCCACACCTTTCATCACTTTGCGGAAACGCTTCAAATCGAAATTGGTTACGGCCCAGTTAAGTACATTCTGAAAATAGCTCCACAAATTGTTGGCGTTGGGGTCATGCTGATGCTCCGACATATATCCCACGATGGTTTGTTGTTTGCCTTGTCGTATTTCATGAGCGGCCATCCATGCGAGAGCGCACCGCAAGAACTCCTGCCGAATGGGCGTACCGTTCACCAAATCCTTTCCCAGTCGATAGGCAGCACAATTTGTCTTGGAAAAACGTCGTTTGGCATCGCTCACAAAAGGGCCAGCATAGACGGCATTGTTGATCTCCTGCTCGTTCAGCGGTTTGCCCGCAATATTGATGGTGCGGAACCATGCCAGCTTCTCACTCTCCTCGCCATCACACAGATAGATAGTGAGAGGATAGTCAAGGATGCGCTTTTGGATGTCGGCAGGCTGGTTAAAGAAGGCCTTAAATTCGTGACTGAACTTCCCTGCCACATATTCGCAAAGCGAGAGCGTACGCTGCTGACCATCCATCACTTCATAGGGGCACTCCGCATCGTTCCTACGACGAACCCAATACATCACGTTAAGCGGATATCCCTTAATTACAGTGGAGATGACAGCTTGTTGCTCTTTCTCACCATAGATAAACTCTCGCTGGT
>CACWKM010000088.1 GCA_902761475.1 uncultured Bacteroidales bacterium | reverse complement strand
GTGAACGTGCTGCGCCAATTGTAATATGTCAACTACCATCAATATCACGATAGCAGGCGGCGGCTCGCTGGGCCATGTGGTGGCTGGCGTGCTGGCTGCCCGCGCCGACGTGAATGTGACCATGTTCACGCGCGACCCGTCGCGCTGGTCTCGAGTCATCGATGTGGACGATTGCGATGGCGGGCATCACGTGGGTTCCTTGCACTGCATTACTGGCGACCCTGCCGAGGCCGTGCGTGACGCCCATCTCGTTTTATTGTGCTTGCCGGGTTTCGCGATTGGCGACGTGATAGCGCAGTTGGCTCCCCATCTCACACCCTCGCAATGGCTTGGCAGCGTGGTGTCGAGCACAGGCTTTTTCTTCCAGGCTCGCGATGTGCTTGGCAGTCGCGTGCCGCTCTTTGGTTTCCAGCGCGTGCCGTTTATCGCGCGCACCGCTCAGTATGGCCACAGTGCGCATTTGCTGGGTCACAAGCCTCATCTTTACATCGGAGTGGACCAGTGCCACGACCAAGGTCGCATCGCGGCCCTTGTGGAGTTGTTGTCACGACTATTTAGCACCCCGGTGTCGCTGCTCGAGAGTTATTACGAGGCAGCCTTGACAAACAGCAACCCTCTGTTGCATCCCTCGCGCCTATACACTATGTGGCACGACTGGCAACCCGGAGTGGAATATGCCGCAGTGTCGCTATTTTATGAGGAGTGGACCGAGGCGGCGGCGCAACTCTACATCGATATGGACAAGGAGTTTCAAGGGCTGTTGCGCCACATTGGTGTGCGGGCAGATGCTGTGCCCGATGTGCTGACCTATTATGAGAGCCACGACGCCGTGTCGCTTGCAGCCAAACTGCGCTCCATCGCCGCCTTCAAGGGCATTGCCTCGCCCATGACGAAGGGCAAAAATGGCGGATTCGTGCCCGACTTCAACAGCCGCTATTTCACCGAAGATTTTCCGTGGGGCATGCGCTTCATCGTGCAGGTGGCACATGAACAAAACCTCTCGTTGCCCATCATCGAGCGGGTGAACGAGTGGGGCATGGACTGTGTGCGTCGCTATTCGCGCCAGTAGGCCTCGAAATGGTGGTGGACGCGTTGCTCCACCGGCGGCAGCGTCATGTAGTCGCCATAGGTCTTCTCGAGGTAGGTCTTATAGCCAACCATCGTCTTGAAGGTGCGTCCCTCAAACTCAATGTCCACGTCCTGCTCAATGGCCGCTGCGGGAAAGCATCCTGAAATTTTGGGTCCCGATTCGCTCATGTTGCACACTAACGACGTGGGTTTGTCGTGCACGATGAGTTTGCGCAGCATGGCCTCAATCTTGCCCACGCTCACGGGCAGGACGCGATAGCACCAATAGGCAAGCCGCGAGTAGAGCGGGTTGACGTGAGAAATCTTGCACCGGCGTATTTTGTAGAGCAAACGCTTGCGCTTGAACACGCGCTGGCGTTCAGTCTCGTCCTCGGGCACATAATCGACAGGAAACACGTCGATATAGACCCCGATTTCAAATCCCGCCGTTTCGTCCTCGACCATGAGCGTGCGCGTGTCGACCACCTTGGCAAAGGTGTAGTAATAATGCGCAATGGTGCTTTTGTCATAGAGGGCATAGTGCCCGGTGTCGTCGTGGGGAAATGCTGCCACGAACCGGTCGTAACTCTCGCGAGGCATATAGATGTCGATATCGTCGTCCCAGGGAATGTATCCGCCGTGGCGCACGGCGCCCAGCAAGGTGCCGCTCGACAGGAAGTAGGTCATTCCGTGAGATTGGCAATAGTCATGAACCGTTTGCAATATGTCCATCTGGATATTGCGGAGTTCGTTGATGTCGGTGATGGCTCGCATAATGATGAGAGATGGTTGTGTGGTGCAAAAGTAGCAAGTTTTTTGCGTCATGGCAATAAAATTGTTAACTTTGTGGTCAATGAAAGTGTCGGTACTTGTGCCAGTGTATGGCGTGGAGGGTTTCATTGAGCGTTGTGCGACGTCGCTCATGGAGCAGACGCACGAGGACGTGGAATACATCTTCGTGGACGATGCCACGCCCGATGCCAGTATGCGCGTGCTTGAACGCGTGTTAGCCCAGTATCCTCATCGCCGTGCGCAGGTGCGCATGCTCACTCACGAGCAGAATGGCGGTCTGGCGCAAGCGCGCATCACCGCATTGCACGCCGCCACGGGCGAAGCCGTGATGGTGGTCGATAGCGACGACAGCCTGCCGCGCGAGGCCATCGCCACGCTGTGCGCGACGATGGAACGCTCGGGATGTGACATCGTGGATGGCGCGTATGAAATGGAGCGCGACGGCACGACGATAGCGGTGAAACAACCCTTTGCCGGTAACCTGCGGCGCTATCTCCGCACCATGCTTTGTCACGACTTGGTGGACAATAATGTGTGGGGGAGGCTCATCAAAAAAGACTTATTCGACCGTCACCACATCATGTGGACGCCCGGGGTGAACAATGGTGAGGATTATTCGGTGGTACCGCGTTTGCTCGACTGCGCGTCAGGTCGGGCAACGACCTCTCAAGTGGTGTATCGTTATCGCACCGACAACACGTCGTCGATTAGTAACAGCATGACCCAGTCGCACTTTGAGTCGTGGCTTCGTGCCTGTGCCATTGTGCGCGACCATTATGCCGGCAAGGCGGACTATGCTACTGCTTTGCGCCTAGGCATCATCGGCGAGATGCGTCGTGCGCGTCGCTATGGCTATCCGGTCGCCTTGGTCGATGAGTTGTGTGCTGTGGAGGTGAATGGGGCAGTGCTGCGTGCGCTCAAATGCTGCGTGCGCTCTCGGCGAGTGCCATTTTGGCTTGCCAATGCGCTTTACAAGGCCGTGCGAAGGATTTATTGCTCCTTGTTGGCGTGAGTCTTCACGAATTTCCGTTTGATGAATTCAATGCATTCGTCCATGATGGTCACATGGGCGGCTTTCATCACCACCACATAGAGCAGGGCGGCGAGCGCCACACGCGCCACCAGACGAAGGACCATATTGGTGACGAACAGGGTGGAGTAGTGGGTCACCACCATCACGGCGGCTGCTGTGAGCATGAAAGGCAACACATCCTTCATGGTGTCGATGAGGCGCAACCCGATGAGGCGATGAGCCGCGATTTGCCACACCACCAGCCACACTACCATGAAGATGGAGTAGGCTATCACCATGACGGTGAGTCCCTGCGACTTGAAGAGCATGATGACCGCGATTTGCAGCACGATTTGCGCAATGTTGAGCCACATGTAGATGTCGCTGCGCCGGCAACTGATGGCTAAGTTCTGATACATGGCGTAGAGCGGCATGAACGCCCCGGCCACGCATAGCACTTGCAAAAGCACGATGCTGTCGATCCACTTGGGGCCGATGGTGAGAAGAATGAATTCGTGGGCCACGAGCGCCAGCCCGAACATGGCCGGGAACGACAGCAGCGCGGTGAATCTCATCATCTTGCGGAACACCCGCAATTCGTGCTCGGTCTCGTCGCCAGCCTCGACAAGCACCGTTTGCGCAACTTGTGACAAGGTGCCCGACACGAACGAGTGGCCCATTGTGCTCCATTTGTTGGCTTGAGTAAAGTTGCCCACCTGCCTCATGGCGAAGTAGCGACCAAAGATGAAGGTGAGCACGTTGTTGCTGAGCGTGTTCAAGATGTTGGTGAACAAGATTTTCACACTAAAGCCGAACATGCTTTTCACGGGGCCGAAGTTGATGCGCAAGTTGGGCCGCCAGGGGCTATAGTGGTAACGCCCGATGTTCAGAATCGTGATGTAGAGCACTTGCTGCCATGCCAAACTCCAATAAGCCATGCCCATGTAGGCCAACGAGACTCCGGCGATGCCCGACAGTAGCAGGGCGATGCCGTTGATGATGGCAATTTCGCGGTTCATCATGTTCTTGGCCATGTAGGCCGCCTGAGCGATGCCTAGCGACGAAATGAGGAATCCCAGAAAAACGAAGCGCGACAGTGTGGTGAGGCGAGGCTCGTTGAAGAACCGTGAAATGAGCGGCGCGCAGGCAAAGAGCACGCCATAGATGACCAGGCTCGCTATCACGTTGAACCAGAAAACGGAGTTGTAGTCGTTGCTGGTGGGTTGCTTGAGGTTGATGAGCCCCTGGGTGAAACCGCTGCTCTGCAAGTTGCCGGCGATGATGGTGAAAATGGTGAGCACGCCCACAATGCCATAATCGGCTGGCGTGAGCAAACGGCCCAGAAAGATGCCAAAGGCAATGTTGAGCAACTGGATCACACCATTGTTCAGCGTGCTCCAGTACATGCTTCTGGCCGTTCGTTCTTTCAGCGTTTCCATCTTCGATTGCAAAATTACGCAATCTTTTTGGGTCAAGACGTTATTTTTTAGTAATTTTGTCAGTTGACAATCAATTATTAAATTTTTATAGAGTATGACCAAGAAAAAAGTAATGCTCGTGTTTGGAACTCGTCCTGAGGCCATCAAAATGGCACCATTGGTGATGGAACTCCAGCGTCGTGCCAACGAGTTTGAAACAATCGTGTGCGTGAGTGGCCAGCATCGCGAAATGCTAGACCAAGTGCTTGCTATTTTCGATATCCATCCTCACCATGACCTCAACATCATGCAGAAAGGTCAGGATTTGTATGATATTACGAGTCGTGTGCTTGTGGGCATGCGAGACTTGCTCAATGAGTCGAAACCCGACGTGGTGCTCGTCCATGGCGACACCACCACGAGCACTGCCGCTGCACTGGCCGCTTTCTATCAGCAGATTCCCGTGGGCCATGTTGAGGCTGGATTGCGCACTTACAACATCTACAGTCCTTGGCCCGAGGAGATGAATCGCCAGATTACTGGTCGCATCGCCACCTATCACTTCGCTCCCACGCCGCTCAGCCGCAAGAATCTGCTTGCTGAGAATGTGGCCGACGAACATATTGTGGTGACTGGCAATACGGTGATTGACGCCCTCTACTGGGTGGTGAATCTTTTCAAGAGCAACCCCGAGTTGGCGGCATCGCAGGCTGCCGAGTTGCGTGCACAGGGCTACGACGTGTCGCGTCTGGAGCAGGGTAGGCGGCTGGTCCTCATCACTGGGCATCGCCGCGAGAACTTCGGCGAGGGATTTGTGAACATTTGCCGAGCCATAGGCACCTTGAGCAAGCGTTTCCCGCAGGTCGATTTTCTCTATCCCATGCACCTCAATCCCAACGTGCGCAATCCCATCCACGAGGCATTTGGCAATGAACTCGACAATGCCACCAACTTGTTCTTCATTGAGCCGCTGGAATATCTCAACTTTGTGTATATCATGAACCATGCCCACATCGTGCTCACCGACAGTGGCGGCATTCAGGAGGAGGCTCCTGGACTGGGCAAACCCGTGTTGGTGATGCGTAACACCACCGAGCGTCCCGAGGCGCTCGACGCCGGCACGGTGAAACTCGTGGGCACCGACTTCGACAAGATTGTGGACAACGTGTCGGTGCTGCTCACCGATGAGGCCGCCTACCAGCGCATGAGCCAAGCGGTGAACCCCTATGGCGACGGAAAGGCTTGCCCGCGCATCGCCGATGCACTACTCAGCATTTAACCTCATTTTTATCATACTATTAACAAAAACATGTCGAAAGGAAAGATTTTAGTTACAGGCGGAACCGGCTTTATCGGTTCGCACACCACCGTGGAATTGCAAAATGCTGGCTACGAGGTAGTAATTATTGACAACTTGAGCAACAGTAATGCCGATGTGGTCGACGGTATCGAGCGCATCACTGGCATTCGCCCCGTCTTTGTGGAGGGCGACTGTACCGACATTGACACCTTGCATCGCTTGTTCAAGGAGAATCCGGGCATCACGGGCATCATCAACTTCGCTGCCAGCAAGGCAGTGGGCGAGAGCGTGCAAAAGCCCATTTTGTATTATCGCAACAACTTAAACATCCTGCTCAATCTGCTCGACCTCATGCCCGTATATGGCGTGAAGGGCTTTGTGTTCTCGTCGTCGTGCACCGTCTATGGCGAGCCCGACCAGAACCCCATCACCGAGGCCGCTCCCACCAAGAAGGCTACTTCGCCTTACGGCGCGACGAAGCAGATTTGCGAAGGCATCATCGCCGATGTGGTGCGCAGTGGCAGCCCCATCAAGGCCATCTTGCTGCGTTACTTCAACCCCATAGGCGCACACCCCACCGCAGAGATTGGCGAACTGCCGAATGGCGTGCCCCAAAACCTGGTGCCGTTCCTCACGCAGACCGCGATGGGCATCCGCAAGGAACTGAGCGTGTTTGGCAACGACTATAACACCCCCGACGGTTCCTGCATCCGCGACTTCATCAATGTGGTTGACCTGGCCAAGGCTCATGTGGCCGCCCTCGACCGCATGCTCGAGGACAAGAGCGACGAGGCGCTCGAGGTGTTCAACATCGGCACTGGCGAAGGCCTGTCGGTGCTCCAACTCATCGACGCTTTCCAGCGTGCCACCGGCGTGGAGGTGCCTCACAAAATCGTGGGACGCCGCGAGGGCGACATCGAGCAGATTTGGGCCGACCCCAAACGCGCCAACGAGGTGCTGGGATGGCATGCCGAAACGAGCATCGAGGACACCATGCGCAGTGCATGGAAGTGGCAGCAACGTCTGCGCGAGCGGGGCATCATGTGATAACCAAGCACTTTTTTTTAGTTGTGAAATAGACAGGGGCGAGGCGAGGTTTTGCCAAGTTTAGCCCCTGTTTTGGCAATGGCTAAAAAGTAATAACAATGCTATTTGGACTTTTTTAACTCCATTTTTGTGATGCGAGTGCTACGATTTTCTTAATTTTGTACGATATTTAAAAAGATATTGTTAATTCTTAAAAAAGTTTTAAATTATGAGGAAATTACTTACGTTCTTCATGCTGTCCTTGCTTGGTGTGATAGCCTATGCTGATGAGGTGACCTTCACCTTCAGCGATGTGGACTATGACAACCAAGAGGAGGTCACATCTGTGTCGCAAGGCTCGATTTCCATCGCCTTTGACAAGGGCACGAACAACAATCCGCCGAAGTATTACACGTCGGGTACGGCACTGCGCTGCTATGGCGGCAACTACTTCACCGTGTCCTCCTCTTCGGGTGCCATTAGCAACATCGAATTTACCTTTGGCTCTAGTGACGGCTCAAATGCCCTCACCCCCGATGTGGGCAACTTTACCAGCACCACATGGACAGGCAGCGCCACTGCGGTCAAGTTCACCGTGGGTGGCACGAGTGGCCATCGTCGTCTCGCAGCCATCAAGGTGACCTATGGTGGCTCGGAGAGCGATCCCACGGCTCCCACGGCAGCCGTTAGTTTTTCTCCTGGCGCAGGTAGTGTGGCCTATGGAACGATGGTGTCACTCAGCGCAACCGTTAACGATGCACAGGGCATCAAGTACACCCTCGACGACAGCGACCCCACTTCCAGCACGACGGCAGCGACCTATAACGCTCCCATTAAACTCACTGAGTCGTGCACCATCAAGGCTGCCGCCTTCAACTACGGCAAC